>JAZRYM010000054.1:0-22608 GCA_045600765.1 Acutalibacteraceae bacterium
GGTCGCCGTCCCCTACACGCACGCCGTTGGTTGGGCGCAAAATCCCATAAAGGAACGTCGGGACGCCGGTCCCTACACCGCGTTTCTACCTATACAAAAACAGCCCTTCCGGTCAACCGGAAGGGCTGTTGCAATTTTGTTGTTACGCGCCTAATTCGGAAACGAGACCTACCAAGAATTTGCGGAGCAGGAGCACGTCTTTCATATTGATGTCACCGTCGCCGTTGACATCGGAGTTTTGCGCGTTATAAGACACCTCTATGCCCGTCAAATGCTTGCGAAGTGTCAGCACATCTTTCATATTCACCGCGCCGTCGTCGTTCGCATCACCGCACAACACGGTCGGCTCGGTCGCCGTGGCAGTCGGCTCGGTGGCGGTCGGCGCGGTTTTGGTGGTGGGAATGGTGCCGGGGTTCGGGGACACTTCCGCTTCCGTCAGCGCATCCATCCACGCGAGTTCCAGTTCGGGATAATGCCCGTACAATATCGTTTCGAGGTTGCTCATATAGCCAAAAATCACTTCAAGCGATTGCGGGAACGGGTTGTTGACAATCAGCGTGAGGAGACTGCCGTTTTCGCCGAGGGTCTCCGCCAAGAGGTTGCACAAATCCCGCTCGCAATTTGCGGCGTAGTTTTCGTGGCTGCCGAACGTCGCGGCAAGGTCGCTGATAAACTGGATATTCCGGCTCGTTTGGCGGTCAATCGTCGCCGAACGGGTCGCGGCTTCGGTCGCCGCCTTTTCCACTCCGGCGGCTTCGAGGATTTTCGTAAGTTCCGCCACTTCGCGGGCTTTCAATTCCTCATACCCCTCGGTCGTCTCGCTGTCCGGCAAGGGACAGTCGATACCGTAGCGGACATAACCCCATTCCGTCGGCGGGATTTGGGTCACGAGGTCGCTTTGGTTCACGATGTTGAAGATGTTGAGGTCGCGGTCATATTCCGGCTCGTCGGTCGTGACGGTGCGCGGGCTTTCAAAGGTGTAAGCAAACACGTCATCTACCGTCGCGTCAATCGTTCCGTCCGCCATCGCATCGTTCAGGTTGTGGGCGGTGACATTCGCTACCGCGGCGGCACGGCTGAACCCGGTTACCCAGAATTTCACCCGTGTGCCGTCGGCGATGTTTTGTTTCATATAGTCCATCACGCCGTCGGTCACTTGCTTGGCGGATTTTTCAAATCCCGCATGGCGCGAACCGGCGCCCATTTCAAAGTTACTGCCCCATTCTTCGCCGTATCCGTGGCCACGCACCACCACGGCGATGAGCGCGTACTCGCCCGCATCGTCCACGCACGCGCGACTGCCGATGGCGTAACCGACCGTCGTTGTCCCCGCATCGTAGTCGAACGCGGGCGCGGGATAATGGATAGAATCGTCGGTGAAGCCGAAGTTGAGTTTATCAAACAGCGCGGTGACACTTTCAGGCGTAAACGCCGCTATGGAAAGGCGCAACGACATCCGCGCGAGCGCGTGGTTGTAGCACGTTCCCGCGAAGAAATCCGCCTCGTTGAACGTAAACGAATAGGTCGCATCAGCGGTGGTGACGTTGTTGTAGTAGGTAAAGTCGCCGGACACCGTTGTCGGCGCGGCAGCGGCAGGCAACGTACACAACACCGTCAACGCGACCGCGGCGGTTAAAATAATAGATAACAAGCGTTTCATAGCGTTTCTCCTTTTGGCTTTTGTTCAAAGGTGGAATTCTTACTCTTTTATCATACGCAATCCACAAGAGATTGTCAAGTTTTGCCACCGCATTTTAAGAAAAAACGGAAAGCACCAATCGCTTTCCGTTTACTCTTCTTTGTACAGTTGTTCAATGGGCACTTCAAGAATTTTGGAAATCGCCCACAATTCTTTGTCGGTAGCGATTCGCACTTGCCCCTCTAATTTGGAAAAACTGGTGGGGTTGATGTCAAACCCCATAATTTGCATCCGCGAAACAAAGTCTTTTTGCTTGATGTGTTTTTCTTTTCGGAGTTTCTCCACCGTTTCCCCAATCATATTGGCAGACCCATACCCGTTTTTACGCGGTTTCATACGCACACCACTCTCCCCTCTGCCATTATATAGGGAAAAGGTGTTGACATAATTCTGAAATAGAATTATAATGAATAGGATAATTCCGTTTTGGAATTAAAATATTTTTGAGCGCATTTTGGAGACAAATCTTCTCCCGGCGCTTGGAATATCCCCGCAAAAATTCAACGAAGAAAGAGGGAGAAAACACCTATGGATTGTGCCTATACAACAAAAATCAAAACACTCGCAAAAAAACTGTATGCAGAATACAAAGTCCCGCTGTGGACAGGACTCATTGTGGGCCTGCTCGCTCATATGTATATGTTTATGAACAAGATACCGAATTTGGACGACATCTTCAATTTATTTAGTCTTGGGGCAGGTGCCAGTTCTGGGCGTTGGGGAATCAGTCTTCTCGAAAAAATATTTCCACCCGTCTCTATCCCGTGGATCAACGGACTTGCCGCATTGTGTTTGTTTGTATTTTCTTCCTGCCTGATTATTCATATTTTACAGATTCGTTCCGCCTCCTTTCGTGCCCTTACAACAGGACTGATCGTTTCCTTTCCGTCTTTGACCGGCACGATGTGTTATATGTTTACCAGCGTAATTTTTGCGCTCTCTTTTTTACTGGCGGTATTGTCTGTCTATTTACTTCTCAAAAAGAACACAGGAGCCTATACAGCGGCGTTTGCTTGCCTCATCTTCTCATTGAGCATTTATCAGTCTTATATCACAGTAGCTTCTACCCTTCTTCTATTGGTATTGCTGCGGCGGATACTCACTGAAGGTCAAGGAAAGTTCTCTTCCTATTTCAAAACAGGACTGACATATCTTATCTTTCTTCTTGTATCGGTTGTAGTTTATTATGCAATTGCGTTACTCGTTTTGAAAGTAACGGGGACGGAATTTAATGATTATGTAGTACGTGCAAGAAATGGTATAGAAAATGGTTTAACGCATCAACTTTTAGAACTCATACGCCATTGTGGAGGGGCTCTTCTCACAAAAACGTGGAGTCTTGTGCCAACCACTCTTTCCACCGTGATGACGTGGATGGGAATTTTGGCTTCCGGTGTTCTGTACATTCGGTGGTGGAAAGGCAGCCAACAAACCGTTTCCGTGAAGCTCTTGTCTGCTTTGGTACTTTGTTTAGTTCCGATTAGTATTAACTCGTTGTATTTGGTATTTGCAGCAAAAGCGGTTCATACATTGACACTATATAGTTTTGTGCTCCTCTATGTGTTGATGATAGAACTAGCAGATACTACTCCATCGGATGCCAAACGATTTTTCGGCGGTTTAAAAACCAGCGTATTCATTTTGCTTGCCGCTGTGATGGCAATCAATATATATGTCGCCAACAATGCCTATTTGGCGTTACAGTTGCAATATGAACACGTCTATTCTTTTTACACGGGACTAGCATCCGATGTTCGGGGAAATCCCGATTTTACAGAAAAGAGCAAGTTGGGAATTATCGGAGAATATGAAAACGAAACAAAATTATCTGGATTCCAAGGCTTGGATGAATTAGTGAGTTTTTACCCTGGAACAGATTTAACTATCAACACATACTCACGCGATCAATTCATCCACAACTACATCGGTTTTGATTGCAACTTTGCCACGGATGAGGAAAAGGATGCGATTGCCCAAACGGCGGAATTTAAGGCGATGCCGTCGTATCCGTATAACGGCTCGATTGCGAAAATCGGCGACTGCTTGGTCGTGAAATTCAGTGACATTGAGGAAGAGCCGCAAAACGAGCCATAAACGCAAAACCAAATGAAACCGCAAAAAAAGCAGGCACTCACAAGAGTGCCTGCTTTTCATTTTATTGAAACGAGTTCAAAAGTTTCTCATCCCAAATTCTCGCCGTTTTCGATTTTGGTGATGAGGTCAACGCGGCGGGCGTGGCGGCCGCCCTCAAACTCGGTGGTGAGCCACGTTTTGGCAATCATCCGCGCGACCTCAATGCCGGTCACGCGCGCGCCGAGCGCGAGCACGTTGCTGTCGTTATGGCGGCGGGTCATCTCCGAAGAATACACGTCGCCGCACAGCGCGCACCGCACGCCTTTCACCTTGTTGGCGGCGATGGACATCCCGATGCCGGTGCCGCAAATCACGATAGCGCGGTCACATTCGCCGCTTGCCACCGCCGAGGCGGCGCGGGCGGCAAAAACCGGATAATCGCAACTATCTTCGGTAAAGGTGCCGTAATCGTGGTATTCGAGGCTCATCTCGTTGAGCAATTTTTTCACCATTTGTTTCATTTCCAGTGCCGCGTGGTCACAAGCCAAAGCAATCATTATCTATACCCTCCGTTGTTATATTTCGTTTAATACTATACATCATCTTGTGGTAAATTTCAAGGCGTTTTTTCAAGTTTTGCCACAATTTTTTCGTCCGGAGTCACATACACGGTCTGCTGATGGTCATAAATCACGCGGCCGGGTTTCGCGCCCGCCGGTTTGCGCACGTGGCGCACCTCGGCGAAATCGACCGGCACTTGCGCACTCCCGCTCGCCTTGGAATAATACGCCGCGAGCATTGCCGCTTCGGTCACGGTGCGGTCGGGCAACGGTTGCCCGTTACACACCACGATGACGTGCGAACCGGGGATATTTTTGACGTGAAACCAACGGTCACGCCCGCGGGCGGTTTTTAAGGTGAGCAGGTCGTTTTGGCGGTTGTTGCGCCCGACGTACACCGTAAACCCGTCGGAGGAGGTAAACTCACGCGGCGGAAGCGAAGCGGCTTTTTTCTGCTTAGAGCGCGGCAGGCGCAGATACCCACCCTCGGCGAGTTCCTCACGCAGTTCGGCAATTTCGCGCATCGAGCCCGCGCGCGACAGCGCATCCGCCACCGTTTCGAGATACCGCTCCTCCTCTTCCCCCGCCGCGATTTGCTCTTGCAACACGACAGCGGCGGTTTGGGCTTTGCGGTAATCTTTGTAGTATTTTTGTGCGTTTTGCGCGGGCGTTTTCGCGGGGTCAAGCGGAATGCGAATGGTCGCACACGCGGCATCGTAATAGTTCACAACGTCAGCAAACGCCGCACCTTTTTGGATTTGCCCCATATTCGCGTGGATAAGGTCGCCGAACAGCCGTTTTTCCTCCCGCTGTTCGGAGGCTTCCAGTTCCTCGCGCTGACGTCCGATTTTGCGCGCCACGCGCTCACGGTTTTGATTGAGCAATTTCGTCAAATCGCGGGAAGCGGCGCGCAACCGCTCCGCCTCATCCCGCTCGGCATAAAACGCATCGAGCAGCGCCGACAACGACGGCAATTCCCGCCCGACGGCGGACAAGCCGTACTGCGTCACCGGCAAAAAGGAAAATTCCAGCGGCGCGCCGTCCGGCTTATAGAGAAGATACGGGCGCGGCGTACCGCCAAGCGCCGTCTGACACACTTTTTCGAGAAACGCCGCAAGCGCGTGTCGGTTTTCGTCGGTCAAAGCGGAAAGCGGCGTATCGACGCTTCCCGTCGCCACCGCCGCCGCTTCGCGGCAAAGGAGCGGCGACAACCCCTGCGTTACCGCGAGGAGCGTGTCGCACAGCGCGCCGTCCGGCATCGCGCGCAAACGGTCAAGCACCTCTGCCGCCGTACTCTCACCCACGTCCAGTTTTCCCGCCATCACGGGCGGCGGCGCGTAGGTCGTTCCCGGCAAAATCGGGCGAGTTTCGGACGTTTCAAAATCCACCCGCCGCACCGCATCCAAAATCTTGTGCGTGTCGGTATAATACAGCACGAGGTTGCTGTTTCTGCCCATCATCTCGCACGCGAGGGTCAACGTGACGGGGTCACCCATCTCGTTGCGGGTGGCAAAATCAAAAAAGAGGGCACGTTCAAACCCCGGCTGGCGCACGGCAACCAGTTTCGCACCTTGCAGGTGTTTTCGCAAGAGCATACAAAACATCGGCGGCGAAGCGGGATTTTCCGGCACGTTTTCGGTCAAATGCACGCGCGGCGACTGCACCCGTGCGGAAAAAAGCAACTTTTGCACGCCGTTTTTTCCGCGCAGGCAAAACACCAGCTCCTCTTTTTGGGGCTGGTGAATCTTATCCACGCGCGAGCCGACCAGCGTATCGGAAAGTTCCCGCGAAAGGGCTCGCAAAAATGCGCCGTCTAATGCCATAACAGTCTCCTTTTGGTGTAAAGCGGTTTTGCTTTACAGTTAAATCGTTTCATACGGTGCGGTGGCGAGGAACGGGATAAACTCCACCTCCGGCACGCGGGCGGAAAGGAGCGCACAAAGCGGCTCTACCACGACGTTCTCGGTCGCGTAGTGTCCGGCATCCACCACCGTAACAGCAGGCGCGGCAAGCCATTGATGATGCTTGATTTCGCCCGTCACAAACGCATCCGCGGCGGCAACCTCGTCACCCTCTAATACGTCGCCGCCCGCGCCGCCGAGCAACCCCACCGTTTTTACGGGACGGTCACCCTCCTTCACACGCACGGTGCCGCATAGCAAGGTTTTTACCTTTACAGCAAACTCGCGCGGCGAGAGCGGCGCGGCAAGCGTGCCGACCCGTCCGAGCCCGTACGCCTCGCGCACATCGGTCAATCCGAGGACGGCGGCAAGGCAATCGTTCACCCCGCCGCGCGCTTTATCCAAATTCGTATGCATCGCGATATTGGAAATGCCGGAAGCGGCAAGCTGATACACCAAATGGTCGGCAGGCAGTTCCGACAGCGGCGAAAACAACAGCGGATGGTGGCTGATAATCAGTTCCGCACCGATTTTCTGCGCCTCATCAAGCGCCGCACGGGTCACATCGAGGCAGACGAGCGCCTTTTTCACCGGCGCTTCCAAATCGCCCACCTGAAACCCCGCGTTATCCCATTCCTCCGCCGTCGAAAGCGGAGCAATCCCGTCAAGCACGGTCAACAGTTCGTCCACGGTTTTCATCCGATTTCCTCCTCTAAACGGGAAATAATCTCCCGCAAATTTTCTATTTCCTGCGACGCGGCACCCGCGTTTTGAAGCCCGAAAAGCCGTTTTTTCGCCGCTTCCAGCCGCTTTTTCTGATACACGACCGCTGCCGCCGACGGCACAAGATGCCCGACGTAGCAATCCGCGGCGGTGGCGGGCGTTTGCTCGCCCGTGTAGGCGGCGACAAGCACGAGATAGGCTTTGTCGTCTTCCAACACCGCCTGCTCCGTCTCTATCGCAAACCCGTTGTCCCACAAAAAGCGGCGCAAATCCTCCGCGTGGGTCATCGGCTGAGCAATCACGCGCAGGGCGGAATCGCGGATAAACGAACATGCCGCGAGAATGGCGGCAATCGTCTCGCCGCCCATTCCGGCGAGCACGATATCGTCCGCCTCGCCCGCGTTTACGGGCGACAGCCCGTCGCCGAGACGACATTCGATTTTTTCGGACAATCCCGCCTTTTCGATATGCTCCCGCGCGTTGTCGAGCGGGCCTTTGCGCAAATCGCAGGCAAGCGCCCGCGTGCACGTTCCGTTTTTCAAAAGTTCCACCGGAAGATACGCGTGGTCGGTGCCGATATCGGCAAGGCGTGCGCCGGAGCGCACAAACGACGCGACAAGGGACAGTCGCGCACCGAGGGTCGCCATAGGCGTTTCTCCTTTCGAGCCGTTTTTCACAAACGCTTTCAAAACGCTTCAAAAAAAGCGGGGTGTCCCCCGCTTTTTCATTTTAAGAAATCATCGCTTTGAGTTTTTCGAGCATCTCGTCCGCGTCCACTCCGTGAACGGCGCACGCTTCCGCAAGCGTCTCTCCCCGCGCGGACGGGCAATGCAGGCAATGCATCCCCATCGCGACAAAACCGGGTGCGGTTTCGGGATGAGCATCCAAAATTTCACCGATAAACATCTCTTTGGTAATCGACATTTTCGTCTCTCCTTTTCTGTATATTACCCTATTAGTATACCAAAAACTTCGCCGTTTGGCAAGTCCCCTTTTTTTCAATTTTTTTGCAAAAAACGCTTGACAACCGCCGAAAAGGGTGATACTGTATAAGTGTACTATTCGTGATAATACAGTTATATCAAATTTTCACAGAAAGGAGAAGCGCTATGTTCCGTATTGAACCCCTTTCCCGCCGACCGGTGTACGAACAGTTGGTGGAGCAAACGGAAACGCTGGTGCTGACCGGCGGGCTGAAACCCGGCGACCAGATGCCGTCGGTGCGTGCCCTCGCGGTAACGCTGTCCATCAACCCCAACACCATCCAAAAAGCCTATTTGGAATTAGACCGCCGCGGCATTTTGCAAGCCGCACCCGGCAAAGGCAATTTCGTCGCCCCAACGGCACGCGAACAACTGTGCCGCCAAAAACGGGACGGACTGGACGAATTTGACACCCTCGCGCGCGAGTTGTTGCTCGCCGGCATCGGGAAAGACGAACTGTGCGAGCGGATACACTCCCTCGCCGCCACTTCTTTGAAAGGAGCGTGTGACGTATGATTGAAGTCACCAATTTAACCAAAAAATTCAGCGATTTTACCGCGCTCGACAATGTGACCTGCTCCATTCCGAGCGGATGTGTCTACGGTATGGTCGGCTCGAACGGCGCCGGCAAATCCACCTTCTTGCGCCTCATTTCGGGCGTGTATAAAGGCGACCACGGTACCGTAAAAATCGACGGCGAAGATGTGTTTGAAAACCCCGCCGTCAAATCCCGCATCGCCTTTGTGTCCGACGACCTCTACTTTTTGCAGGGCGCGTCCATCTTCCGTATGCGCGACCTCTACCGTGCGATTTACCCGAACTTTGACGACGAGCGGTTTGACTACCTGCTCCAATCGTTCGGGTTAAACCCCAAAAAGCCCATTCAGCATTTCTCCAAAGGGATGCGCCGTCAGGCGGCGATTTTGCTCGCGCTGTCCTGCCGTCCCGACTACCTCTTTTTTGACGAGACGTTCGACGGGCTCGACCCCGTGATGCGCGGACTTGTGAAAAGTCTCATCTACAACGACGTTGCCGAGCGCGGCGCAACCGCGATTATCACGTCCCACTCCCTGCGCGAGCTGGAAGACGTGTGCGACCAACTGGCGCTGCTTCACCTCGGCGGGTTGGTGCTTCAAAGCGATGTGCAAAACCTCAAAACCTCGCTGTTTAAGGTGCAAATCGCCTTTTCCGAACCGCCCAAACCCGACGCGTTCGACGGACTGGGTGTTGCACAATGCAAGCAGGTCGGCTCGGTGTTCAACCTGATTATCCGCGGCAACCGCGACGAAATCGTCGCGCGGTTGCAGGCGATGTCGCCCATTTTGATTGATGTGTTGCCGTTGTCGCTCGAAGAGGTGTTCACCTTTGAGATGGCGAACCTCGGCTACTCGTTCCAAGAAGTGCTTGAAAAGGAGGCGCAGTAAGATGAAAAAGAACAGTATTTTCTCGTTCAAACTCTACCGCGAGGCACTTCGCCAAATCCGCGTGTGCGCGATTGTGCCGCTTGTGTTTATGGTTATTGCGCTCGGCATCAGCTTTTCCGAAAGTTGCATCGAAGCGGTGCAAAACCCGCAACTCGGGCAAAACGTCGCCGAGCCGACGCAAATCAACCCGCTTCTCATAGTGACCTTTTTGATTTGTGCGCCGCTTTTGACGTTCGTGCTTTTCAACTTCCTCAACAAACGCAACCAAAGCGACTTTTACCACGCAATTCCGCACCCGCGCCAATGCGTAGCGATTTCGTTCCTCGCCGCAATTTTCACTTGGATTGTGATTTACGCGGTGGTGCCGACCCTTTGCGGAGCGATGCTGTACCGTTTCTTCCTCTTTAAGCACTTCACCGTGGATATGAGTCTCGTGCTGTCCGGTATGCTCAACGTCATCGTGCTGTCTATGCTCATTGTTGCGGCGATTTTCCTCGCGATGACCGTCACCGGCACGCTGTTCTCGAACGGCATTGTGGCGCTTTTAATCCTCTTTCTCCCCCGCTTCTTTATGACGGTTATCAACGCCACGTTTGCCTATGACATCATTCCCGCCTCGTCGCTCGCGTTCCCGCTCGGGCCGTTCAATATGCTGTTTAACCTCCTCTTCGGAGCAGGTGTAGACGGCAACGGCGGCGGCTTGTATCCCTTTAACGGATGGGCGCTGCTCTATACCTCGGTGCTGGCGATTCTCTATCTTGCGCTCGGGTTGTTCCTCTTTAAGCGCCGTCCGAGCGAAGCGGCGGGCAATCCCGCGCCGTCCCGCAAAACGCAGGCGTTCCACCGCATTGTGTTGACCTGCGCGATTGCGTTCCCGCTGACGCTTCTGCTTATCAGCGAGCCGCCCACCTCGCCGGAAGAAATTCTGCTTTACATCATCGGCTACATCGTCGCCGTCGTCGTCTACTTTATGTACGAACTGCTCTCCACCCGCACGGTGCGCTATATGGTGAAAATCATCCCCGGTTTGCTCATCGTTGTGGCGGCGTGCATTGCCGGCGTGCTTCTCTCCAAAGGCTTCTACGGCATTCTCTTAAACGACATTCCGAAAGCGGACGAGGTCAAGTGTATCTATATCGAAAAACTCGGTGAACGCTATGAAGTAGAAGACGGCAGCAATTTGTTCGACTACAACACGCGTTACTACTTTGACGAAAAACTCGGTGAACTGGAAGTCACCGATAAAGAGTGCATCCGCATTACCACCAAGATGCTCGCCCAAAGTGTAAACGAACTCAAAAAACCGAATCCCGCTCTCTTCCCCGACCAATACTGGGCAAAAATCAAGTTTGTTTGCAAAAACGGTCACAAGGTCACTCGCCTTATCCCCATTGTCCCCAACGTCGAGGACTTTACCACCCTGCAAAACGCGCTGAAAGCGCACCCCGACTATAAAAAAGTCTACACAAATCTGCCGGCGTTCAAAGACAGTTTCGCCACCGCGCTTTGGGGCAACTCCGCCAGCGACATCTTCACCGTCGACCAGCGCCGCGACCTGTATAACACGCTGCGCGACGAACTGAAAACGGTTGACGCGGACAAATGGGTGGCGATTTTCACCAACGACAGCGGCGCGGCATCGTATGATTGTCCGGCGTTCCTTACACTCCAAGTCTCCATTCCGCAAAACGGCAAAACAATGATAATGACGGTGCCGATTTGCACGCTGACACCGAAAACGCTCGAATCGGCGCAAAAAATCATCTACGCGAACTTCCAGCCCGAAGACTTCAAAAAAGCTATGCGCCTGCCTGATAGTTACGGTATGAATGAGTTCAACTCGATGAATTGGATTATTCGACTGTCCCTCTATCAAGACAGCGGCGTTACCGAGCGGTTAGAGTTCTCTCCGAGTGTACTTATGTATACGAACGACGGCGAAAAAGTGGAGATGACCGCCGAGGAAAAAGCCGCCAAAATCAAAAAGTGGAACGATGCCATCGACTATTTTGCCGCCCACAACACCCCCGCGTTCGATATGACGAACGGCTGTGTGGAGATATGGGCAGAGTACTACGTTTTCGACGGCATCGGCAAAGGCTATAAGGGCGCGGTTTTCCTGCCGCTTGACGGCGACACGCTTCCCAAAGAGTTGTTTGGTCTTGCCGATTTCTTGGAGTATTCCACCAATATCTATGGTGAAGAAATCGTCGAAGACGGCGAAACCGTCGAAAGCACCGAACTCCCCGCCGATTTCGGCTCGACGACCGCGACCGCGACCGCCGTAAGCGAGCAAACGAAGCCCGCCGCATAAACGATTTTCCCTCCTCTGTTTTCATAAGAAAGAGCCTTGGGCTTCGCCCAAGGCTCTTTTCGTTGTTATTTTGTTCTACTTATGCATCCAATTTCAGCCGTGCGGCGACGGGTTGCAACGCTTTGCAAATCGCCGTGCCGAGGACAAGGTTGACACCGACTTCGATAAGGGCGTTCCACCCGGCGAAAATCGCGAACAGCGCACCGAACGAGTTCACCGCGCCGCCGAACAAGCGAAGTACTTGCGGGTCGTTTTTGAGGTCGGACAAAAAGCACACCCAGAAAAAACCGAGGAACAGCGCCGTGTTAAGAAGCGCGACCGCACTGCACGTTACCGCGTCGGCAACGGTGCGGTTTTTCGGTTTCAGCCACTTATGAAGAAGCGCCGGCAAAAGTCCGCACGCCATACGCGGCACAAGGCAGGTGATAAACAGAAGCACCGCCTGCTTCCACCCGAGGCTGATTAAAAGCGCGCCGAGCGCGTCGATACCGAGCAAACCCGTGGCGAACGACGTAAGCCCGAACACCGTGCCGAGAATAAGCCCCGCTTCCACCCCGCACACCGAAGCACCGATGGCGACGGGCAAGGTCAACAAGGTGAGCTTAAACGGGCCGACGGGGATGTAGCCGATGCCGGTCACCGTCATCAACACAAGAAGCGCCACCAAAATGGAGATAATCACCAACTGCACCGTAGACGATTGCTGATACGCTTTGCGCGCGTTTTCGGTTTTCATTTTTCATTCCTCCTGCTGCTGCTCCGAGCGGATACAGCGCAAATTTGCCATAAAATGCCCCTCGCGGCGTTGGCTTTAACTCCAAAGCGGTAGTCCTGCCGTTGCCCGGGCGATTTTTAACGGTTTTTTTCGTAAATGAGACGCAGTCCGGTGAGTACCAGACGGTCGTCACAAATCATTTCGCGGCGGCAATAGGGCACGATACTGTGCGCAAGACCGCCGGTCACGACGATTTTACACGGCGCGCCGATTTCCCGCTCCACGCGGTCGGACATCTCGTCAATCATCGACGCGGTACCGTAAATGATACCCGACTGCATCGAATGAACGGTGTTGCCACCGATGACGTGCGGCGGCGCATCCAACTTAATGCGCGGCAACAGCGACGCTTTATCGACCAAGGCGTTTAATGACGTGTTGACACCCGCCATAATCACACCGCCGAGAAAATCGCCCTCGGTGCCGACGGCGGAAATGGTGGTCGCCGTACCTAAATCCCACACAATGGCGGGTGCGCCGTATTGCGCGACCGTCGCCACCGCGCCGACAAGCAAGTCGGCGCCGAGTTGCGCGGGGTTGTCAAGCCGCACCGCCACGCCGGTTTTGACACCGGGCGCAACAACAAGCGTGTCAATCCCGCAAATGCGTTTCACCGCCTCTTTGAGGCGTGCTTCCACGTTCGGCACGACGGAGCACATAATCGCCCCGTCAAAAGAACCGGCGTCCACGCCGTACAGTTTCAAGATGTCGGACAGTTCCACCGCGTACTGGTCGCGCATTTTTGTGTGGTCGGTCGCAATACGCGATTCCACCAGCAGTTTTTCGCCGTCGAACACGCCGACCGTGATGTTGGTGTTGCCGAGATCGAGCGCCAAAAGCATCGCCGATTCCTCCTATGTTCCAATTTCATCGACAGTATACCACACGACCTTCCGATTTTTCAAGTTTTTTTACGAAAATGCATAAATTCGGGCTTTTTTCGCAAACTACCACCGAAACGCACGGCAAAAGGAGTGCTCTTTATGGAACTGACCGTCAAAGAATACGAAACAATGATTAAACGCACCGTCCCTCACTCAAAGGTATGGCAAAATTGCCTGAAAGCCTTTTTGTCGGGCGGTACTGTGTGCGTGCTCGGACAACTGGTGGCGGAACTCGCCGAAAGCGCGGGATTGCCGACCAAAACCGCCGCGTTGTGCGGGTCGCTCTCCCTCATCGCGCTTGCGGTACTCCTCACGGGATGCAACGTCTTTGACAAAATCGCCAAGCACGCGGGCGCGGGCACTTTCGTGCCCATCACCGGCTTTGCCAACGCCATCGCCTCTCCGGCGGTCGAGTTCAAAAGCGAGGGGCTGATACTCGGTATGGCGGCAAAAATGTTTTCGGTGGCAGGCCCGGTGCTCGTTTACGGCATTTCCGCCTCGGTGGTCTACGGGCTGATTTTGTGGCTGATTTCCCTCTTTTGAAGACAGAAAAACGCAAAAAGGAGTGGTGTTATGGCAGAACGTATCGGCGGCGGAACGATTTTGTTTTCGTCGCGACCGCACATTCTCGGTCACGCGGCGGTATGCGGCAAAAAGGAGAGCGAGGGCCCGCTCTGTCACGAATTTGACAAGGTGTTTTCGGACGACACGATAAGCGAGGACACGTGGGAACAGGCGGAAAGCCGCCTTGTGAAAGAGGCGTTTTCCACCGCGCTGGATAAGGCGGGCATCGCGCCGAGCGCGCTCCACGCGGTGTTTGCGGGCGATTTGCTCAACCAATGCATCGCCTCCACGTTCGGATTGCGCGAGTTTTCGCCGCCCTTTTTAGGGCAATTCGGCGCGTGCTCCACCATGGCGCAAACGCTCCTTACGGCGGCGGTATTCATCGACAGCGGCGCGGCGGACGTCTGCTGTGCCGCAACCTCCTCCCACTTTTGCACCGCCGAACGGCAATTCCGCTTTCCCCTCGAATACGGCGGGCAACGCACCCCCACGTCCCAATGGACGGCAACGGCGGCGGGCGCGGCGATTGTCGGGCTCGGTGGGCGCGGCGCGCGGTTGGCGGATGGCGCTATCGGGCGAGTCGTTGACCTCGGCGTGTCCGATATGAACAATATGGGCGCCGCGATGGCGCCCGCGTGCGCCGACACACTCTTGCGCTATTTCGCCGACACGCACACAAGTCCCGCCGCCTATGACCTCATCGTAACGGGCGATTTGTCGGCGGTGGGCGGCGCACTTTTACGCAAACTGCTCAAAAAAGAAGGGGTCGATCTCGGCGACCGTTACACCGATTGCGGTTTGCTCCTCTACGACCGCGACACGCAGGACGTGCACGCCGGCGGGTCGGGGTGCGGGTGCTCGGCGGGTGTCCTTTGCGGGCATCTTCTAAACCGCTTTGACCGCGGCGAACTGTCCAATATGCTCTTTATCGGCACGGGCGCGCTTATGTCCCCCACCTCGTGTCAGCAGGGCGAAAGCATCCCTGCCGTCGCCCATTTGGTGCATTTCGTAAAAGACTGAAAAACGCTCTCGGAACAAGTCCGAGAGCGTTTTGGTTTGCTGTAACATTCAATTCCGCCGGCGACCGCCAACGATAAGGAGTAACCGCAACAACTGCATCACCGACACGGCAAGAGCGGCAACGTAGGTCATCGCGGCGGCGCGAAGCACTTTTCGCGAGCCGGCAAGTTCCTCACGGTTGAGCAGTCCGCCATCTTGAATGGCGGCGAGAGCGCGGTTGGAAGCGTTAAACTCGGTCGGCAGAGTGACAAGCTGAAACACCACGCACAG
The DNA here is from genome assembly GCA_045600765.1 of Acutalibacteraceae bacterium. GTDB lineage: Bacteria > Bacillota > Clostridia > Oscillospirales > Acutalibacteraceae > RGIG426. Next base: position 15,191 of record JAZRYM010000054.1, read on the forward strand.
CGAGAAACACGCGACTCCCGCGTAGGCGAGCATCATCCCGAGATTGCCGCAAGCGCTGACCGTAGCGAGCAACAACCCGATAAGAATCAGCGGAATCGACAACCGCGACCCCACGTTAGTGAGCGGCACAATAGCAGAGCGAATTCTAATGGGCACATACCCGACCGCGTGCTGAATGGCGTGACCCGCCTCGTGTGCCGCCACACCGATAGCGGCGGTGGAAGCGTTCGCGTACACCGCGTCGGACAAGCGAATGACGTTGTCGCGCGGGTCGTAATGGTCGGTCAAATCGCCTGCAATATGCTCAATGCGGACGTTGTAGAGCCCGTTCGCATCCAGTACACGACGAGCGGCATCCGCACCCGTCATTCCGCACAGCGGGCGCTGATTCGCGTATTTCTTAAAAGTCGAATTGACCGATGCGCTCGCCCACAGCGAAAAAATCACCGCCGGAAGCACCAACACGATATACGTCCAGTCCACTCCGTAAAAGCTCATACTCGTTCCTCCCGAAATTTCAGTATAGGTATAGTGTACCCCAAAATTTCCGTTTCGTCAAGTTGGCAACAAAAACAGTACCCCGAAACACCGTCAAAATTTGAGTTGTGTTCCTTGGCTCCCTCGTCAGAGGGAGCCAAGAGGTTAAAAATAGTGTCCGCCTTTATGCCAGTTCCCGCTTTTTGTAAACCGTCACCGATGCCATCCACGACAGCGCATACGCCGCCGCTGCCACCGCGATAAACAGCACGAGCAGCCATTCCTCCGACAGCGCCGTTGCCGCCTTTGTTTTCAAAAACTCGGAAAACAGCACCCCGGCACCGCACACAAACCCAATCATCACATAGTATGCGATACGCCCTTTTTCCACGCCGTATTTGAAGATAAACGGCAGAGTAATCGCGGGCGTTAAAGTGGAAATCGCGAGCGACGACAACAGCATAGACAAAAACGCATCGAATGCAAAGTTCCCGCAAAGCGCCATTTTCACTCCTTGCGCGACACCGATAAGGGTCAGCACCACCACCTGCGTCAGCAGTCCCAGCAGGTATTTCACCGACACCAGTTGCGCTTTCGTATAGGGCAATGTCGCGCTGTACTGCAAAAAGCGACTGCGCTCGTCGTAGGCAAGCAGGTTGACGGGAATCATCCCGCAAAGCAGGCAGGGATAAAAGGCAAAAAAGAAGTTGCCGTTATCGCTGAGCGAGATGAGGAAAAACACCGCCGCAATGAGCAAATACGCCTTGCAGTAGGCTTTCATCATATACAAATCTTTGAGTAGCAACCCTTTCATCTCACTGCGCCTCCTTGCTCATCACCACAAACAGCTCTTCAATGCTGATGGGACTGACCGCGACCCCTTGCGGCACCGCGCTTCGTCTCACGAGTGCCTGCGTGCCATAGGGGCTTTCTTTCACGTGCTTGACCGCCTCGCGCGGAATGGCGGCGAATTGCTCCGCCGTGCAATGCACCACGCCGTATTCGGCGAGCAACGCATCCTTTTCCTCGCAAAGGAGCAACTTGCCCTTGTGCAAAAACGCGATGTAATCGCACAACTTTTCGAGGTCACTCACGATATGCGACGAAATGAGCACAGAGTGATTCTCGTCCCGCGTAAACTCGCCGAGCAACTCCACCACCTCGTCGCGCACCACCGGGTCAAGACCGGATGTCGCCTCGTCCAACAAAAGCAGTTTGCTGTGGTGAGAGAGGGCAATGGCGATGCCCGTTTTCATCTTCATTCCGCGCGAAAAATCCTTGAAAATCGTCTTTTCGGGAAGCGTAAATTGCGCCGTCAACCGCGCAAACGCCGCCTCGTCCCAGTTTTTGAAGGTGTGCTTCATCACGCGGTTGATTTGGCGAATGGTCAAGCATTCGGGAAGTCCCACTTCGTCCATCACCACGCCGATGTCCTCTTTCGCAAGGGCGAGCGCGTCGGTGTGGTCTTTGCCGAACAGTTTGACCGTGCCTCCGTCCTTATGAATCATATCGAGAATGAGGCGAATGGTCGTGCTTTTACCCGCGCCGTTTTCGCCGATTAACCCCATAATGCACCCGCTCGGCAAGGTGAGTGTCAGCCCATCCAAGGTGAAATCGGGATAGGATTTTGTCAGATTTTCCAGTTCCAATGCGTTCATTTCGTATCCTCCCAGGCAAACGCCGTCATATTGAGAATATCCTCTTTTGTGAGGTTGCAGGTGGTGGCAAGGTGACGAATTTCGTCTATTTTCGCCTCGATTTTTTTGAAGTTCTCCTCGCGGAGCAACTCCACGTTTTTCGGCGCCACAAAGCACCCTTTCCCCTGCACCGTGTAGATAAACCCCTCTTTTTCCAGTTCCTCGTAGGCGCGTTTCGTCGTGATAAAACTGATGCGCAAATCTTTCGCCAAATTGCGGATAGACGGAAGCAACGTGTCCTCCGCAAGCGCGCCGCTGATGATTTGCTGTTTGATTTGGGTGTAAATCTGGTCGTAAATGGGTGCGCCGCTCTTGTTGTCAATCAAAACCGTCACATTCCCGCCTCCCTCTGTAAATACTGTATATATGCATTATATACAGTGAACGTGTGCTTGTCAAGGGGATGACACAATTTTTTTCGATAACGCAAAAATACCCCTTGCAAACGGGGAAAGACTGTGGTATAATACTTTCTGCTGTGCAGGCGTAGTTTAGTGGTAAAATGGCGGCTTCCCAAGCCTCAGTTGTGGGTTCGATTCCCATCGCCTGCTCCAGAAAAAAGCAAGTCGAATGCCCAGTGTTCTTAAGGACAGTAGTTCAAGAGCACGGGCATTGGCGAGGCAAAGAGATATCGAGATTAGCAGAAATGCTTTTCTCGGTATCTCTTTTTTGAGCAAGAGTGCCAAACACAGAATTTGGCACCCTTGCTTTTTCATCTTCGTTTTTCTTCCGTTTTCTATCGTTTTCTTCTTTTTTCTTCAAAATCAAGAGTGCCAACCAAGAGTGCCAAGTAATCAGATTTGGCACTCTTCCTTTTTATAAATCCACACATTCGATTTTCTTTTTACTATTCGGTACAATATCGCCAAAGGAGGTCGAAAGACTATGAAAGAAATCAAAAGGCGTTTGGTACTGGACGATTTTGAGTATCGGTTATTGGTCGGATGCGTCAACAAGGCACGGACGATGTTTCTTGACGAGGGTAAACCAGTTGATGATGTATCCGCACTGCTACTCAAAATCATTGACGCACCGACAAAGAAAATCAAAATAAGGAGTTGAGTAAAATGGAAAAATCATTATTTGAGCAAATGGGCGGTACATACAAGCAGGTCGGAGATTATCTGCTTCCCGACATTGAGCTACCCGACGAGAAACCCATCGGCGTATGGGGCATACGGCACTATCACTATCTGAGAAAAGCAAACTGTGTTCTTTTCAGCCAGTTGACCATCAGCGGTAAGATGAACGAATACCTCACCAGCATCAACAAGCAGGCAGAAGAATTGTTCTCTCGGTTGGTAAAGCAGCTTGCCGAAAGAGACGGTATCACAGAAACGCTCAAGGCAGATAATCAGATGCTTTGGGTGCAGAGGATGAACGCAGTACGTGAAACGGCAACGGAAATTGTAAACAGTGAGCTAATCTACACCTAGTTCAAAGCGGGGCTTCGGCTCCGCTTTTTATATTCGTAGAAAATAGTGGGCATTATTTTTCAAAACCACTTGATTTTTCGTAGAAAATAGTGTATAATATATTTTGAAAAATCTTATACGAAAGGTTCAGTGATATGAAGCGACCGGATTATTTGAATCAAATACGAAATATCATCGAAGCATCAGAATATGGTTCGGTATTCGTTTCGACGGATTTTACCGATATTACCGATAAAAAAACAGTCAATATGGGATTGATCCGCCTTGCCGAAGAAGGTCTGATCAAGAAGATTTTATTCGGTGTTTATTATAAGCCGGAATTCAGCGAATTGCTCGGTGAAGCTGTCGCGCCTTCTCCGAATAAGGTCGCTCATGCGCTTGCCCGCAATTTCGGCTGGACGATCGTCCCTTGCGGCGATACGGCATTGAATTTGCTTGGTTTGTCCACGCAAGTCCCGTCGCAGTGGGTTTATGTTTCGGACGGTGCATACAAGGAGTATTCCTTTGACAATACGACGATCAGGTTCAAGCGAACGACAAACAAAGAGATTTCAAAGGTTTCCTACAAAACGGCACTGACCATCCAGGCACTCAAAGCACTCGGCAAAGACAATGTGACCGATGCCGTGATTGCTCGCCTGAAAAAAGCATTGACCGAACAGGAAAAAGCAAATATGTTGGCGGAAGCAAAATCCGCGACCTCGTGGGTTTACGAGCTGATAAAAGTGATTTGTAAGGGTGAAATCGCATGAGAAATATTGCAAAGTTAAGTGAAAAGGATAAAAAGGCGCTGTTTCACAATACTGCCGCCAAAATGGGCATGACGGATGCCATTATTGAAAAAGATTTTTGGGTGTGCTATATGCTCGATTATCTTTTCCATCACTGCAAATGGAAAGACAACATCGCATTCAAAGGCGGCACAAGTCTTTCCAAATCCTACGGGCTGATCGAGCGTTTTTCGGAGGATATTGACCTCATTCTCGATTGGCGTGTGCTCGGCTATGAAAAGGACGAGCCGTGGGAGGAGAGGAGCAATACCAAGCAGGATGTGTTCAATAAAGAAGCAGGCATTAAAACGGAAGCGTTCCTGAAAAACGAGTTTATGCCGGTCGTTGTTTCCAATCTTCGGGAAGAGCTCGGCGTGGATGTAAACTGCTACATAGAAGACGATGATCCGCAGACGGTGGTATTTGCTTATCATCGCAGCTTTGATGATTCCTCTATTTTGCCGGTCATCCGACTTGAAATCGGTGCGCTTGCCGCATGGACACCGGCGGCACCAAAACCGATCACATCCTACGCGGCGTTACACTACGTCTGGCTGTTTGATGAACCTACTACGGAGATTCTGACCGTCCTGCCAGAACGCACCTTCTGGGAAAAGGTCACGATCCTGCACCGCGAGGCGTATCGCCCCGAAAACAGCACCGTTCCGACACGGTATTCAAGGCACTATTACGACCTGTGGTGCATGGCAAAATCGCCCGTCAAAGTTGCCGCTTTTACGGATATTGAGTTGCTCGAAAAGGTTGTGCGTTTCAAGGAAAAGTTTTATCGCTGTTCATGGGCAAAATACGACGAAGCTAAGCCCGGCACCATGAAGCTGATTCCGAGCGAAAAGAACATTAAGGCGTTGAAGGACGACTACGAGCACATGAAAAATATGATTTACGGCGAAAAACCGGATTTCGATGAGATTCTGAAAGCGATAAAAACGCTGGAAGATGAAATCAATGCACTGTAAGTCCGTTTTGTAGACGACATTGAGCTTTCTTGTGTGATATAACTTAAAACTTTATAATACGAAGATAATATAGGATGGGGATAAATAATGGATGAAAGAATTTTTGCTCTAATAACAATGCTTGAAAAGGAAAAGTTGATAACCGATGTATTTACAGTAATTGTCCCTAATAAAAAACCGGAAGCAAAATACAAAGAGCTATTATTTTCTAACATTGAATACCAACACGAAGATATTCTCAATGATATTAACAAACTAGTTGTATTGTTTGAAAACACAAAACATTTAATTGCTAATCAAGAATTATACTCTTTGATTTTCAGTATTGATTTTGCCTCTTTTTTTAACAATGATCGTGACGATTTATTTGCATTAGTTTACTTAAAAGTATTATTAACAGTGTACTTATCTCAGGGATATATTGAAAAAAAGTATTCAAAAGATACAATTAAAGATACAATACAAATTGATTCAAACGGGAAAGCAATGGGGCGTTACTATAGAGGGCAATCAAATTATAAATATGGGTTAATTCCTTCGATTTATCGGAACTTGGATTATAACGGCATTATTAGTAAAGAAACACTCGAAAAATTGTATTACGATTCTGGTCTTTTGGAAAAATACACTCGGTTGATAAATGACGTTCCCATTGGAGTGAATTACCCATTTGCGGCATTTATGCAACATTCAGCAGCATACAGTCCTTTGCTTGATTTCACCACAAATCGCGATATTGCAACCGTATTTGCTACTGCACCATATGATATGAATTACAATGATTATTGCAACAATGATGCCAGTTTATTTATTCTCAATTGGAATCAGTCAATAGAAGCCACTACTGAATTTTTAGACTTTTCCAATCACAACATTCAGTTTTACAAATCAAAATTAAAATTTGATTCTCAAATTTTCGGTAAGCCGCTTTATTTATGTAATATTGATGATTTTCTTGTAAAGACTCATTGCTGTATATTGCCTACAAATGACAGAATGAAGTACCAAAAAGGGCTCTTCTTATATTTTGAAAAATGCGTAATTGCAAATGGCATATTGTTTTTTCCCTATCAACAAGGCTTAATAGAAAAAATAAAAATACCAAGTAATGACAAATTAAAATCAAAAAAAGAATTATACAAGCAAATTACAACAAGCAATCCTGAAATAGGTATTGAACATTTATTGAATCCTTATTTGTATTTTACTGAATATGCATTATAAATAACGGAGGAGAAAAAGAATTGAGGACCGTAAATGTTAGTATAAAACAATATCCAGAACTATTTTTAAATGCCAATGCATATAGGGAAATCTTCTATGAATTGTTGATAAATCCCAATAAATTAGGAACAGAATGCAATTCTATCTCTGCAATAATGGTAAATGGATTGCTGGCGGCAGAGTTATATCTCAAATACCTCATTTCATTTGATCAAGCAGAAGAAAACCTTAAAAGGTGCACTGGAGATACTGTACAATTTGATGCTGTGCATAGTATTTATTCCTTGTTTTTGGGACTTAAACGGGAACGAAAAAGCAAAATCAAGAAAAGAGTAATTGAATTAGGGTGCTCAGAGAAAAAATGGAGGAGTTTTCTTGCAAGAATTAAAAGAGCAAACCAATATAATCAAAATGATCCGGAAGGAAAAAACGGCGATGCAATCAATTATAGATATCTTATTACCAAAGGGAAATATTCCTACAAATATGATCTCAACACATTGGTAAAATTAGTTGAAGCTTTGTACGAAATGAGCAAATATGATTTTAATTATATAAGAGAAGGAAATGTCGTAAAGCTTAAAGTATGTACAAAGGGCGAAATCAAACTATCATCATTCGCATCGCCTGCACTTGACGAAATATCGCAATCCATTATCGAACATAATAATTACTAACATTAAGAATTTGCAATTCAAATAAATATCCCCCGGCTAAGCCGGGGGTTTTTCATATGCGGGCAAAGCCCTATAATACTAGCGGCGCCTGAAGGCGCTTTTGCGGTCTGACACCTGCGAGGGGATTGTTACCGGCTACCCGTGAACGGGTCATCCCATT
>JAZRYM010000055.1:0-42413 GCA_045600765.1 Acutalibacteraceae bacterium
GTACTTGATGCCGTTCAGGTACTCGTGCGTGTCGAAGCTGTCGTGTGCGATCTCGATGACAGCAACTGCAATATTCGAGCAGTGGTCGGAAATACGCTCGAAATCCGTCAGCAGGTCGGACAGCACAAACCCGAGCTTCAAGGTGCATTTGCCGGCTTGCAGGCGGCGAATGTGGCGAAGCTTTGCCTCGTCGATGAGCCCGTCGATGACCTGCTCAAGCGGTTCAATCTGTTTGGCGATGTCGCTGTCGTTTTTGATAAACGCCTGCACCGCCAATCCCACGATTTCGCGGATGGCATCGGACAACACGGAAATATCGGTTTTGGCTTCGTCGGTAAAGGATTCCTCTTTGTCATACAATTCCGTGGCAACGCCGAGCACATTGATGGCGTGGTCGCCGATACGCTCAAAGTCGCCGATCGAGTGAAGCAAACGGGACACCTCGCGGCTGTCGCGGCCGGACAACTCCTTCGCAGACACTTTCACAAGATAGGTGCCGAGGCGGTCTTCGCGCAGGTCAACCTGCTCCTCTACCGCATTCAGTTCGTCCACTGTGCTCGGGTCGTAGTGTATAAGCATTCCCATCGCGGAGAAAAGGTTATCCCGCGCCGCAACCGCCATATCCACCGTCATACTGCGGCATTGTTGCACCGCCACCGTCGGGGTGTTGAGCAGGCGCTCGTCGAGGAAAAATTCCTCGTTTTTCGACTCTTTATCAGGCACAATCCGTTCGGCGAGCTTCACCAGCTGTTTGCTGAACGGCATCAACAGCGCCGTGTTCAAAAGGTTAAACGCGGTATGCACCAGCGCGATGCTCAAACCGGACATCGTCACATACGTCAATCTGTCGAAGTGGAAAATCGCGTTCAGCCCAAAATAGCCGAACAGGAACAAAATCGCACCGATGATTTTAATGGAAACGTGCACCGTCGCCACGCGCTTGCCGTCTTTTCCCACGCCGAAGCAAGAGAGAATAGCGGTCATACAGGTGCCGATGTTCATACCGAGAATGAGCGGGAACGCCACAAAGAACGGGAGCGAAACGCCCGTGTTGACCAGGGCCAACAACATACCGAGCGCCGCGGCGGAACTTTGAATCACGCCGGTAAACAGCGAGGAAACCACCAGCGCGCCGGCAATCACGATAAAGCTCGGCTCGGACATCAGCGTCAGCAAATTTTGGAATCCGTCCAACTCGGTCAGCGGCTCCATCGACTCGCTCATCATCATCATACCGTACATAAGAACGGAAAAACCGATGAAAATGATACCGATATCCTTTTTCTTCTGTTTTTTGCACGCCATCATCATCAGCACGCCGATAAGCGCGACGAGCGGCGTAAAGGTGGACGGTTTCAAGAGGGTCACAAAGAAACTGTCGCCGTCGATACCGAGCAAGGTCAAAATCCACACCGTCAGCGTGGTGCCGATATCGGCGCCGAAAATCACACCGACCGTCTGGTAAAGTTCCATCACGCCGGAGTTGACAAGACCGACGAGCATCACCGTCACGGCGGACGACGACTGCACGGCAACGGTAATTCCCGCGCCGAGAAGCAATCCTTTTATCGGGTTGGACGTGGCTTTGCGCAGACCGGTCGTCAATTTGCCGCCCGACCGTTTTTCAAGCGAGTTGGACATGACGTTCATGCCATACAAGAACAGGGCGAGACCGCCGAACAGTTCAAAAATGGCAAGCAACCAAGTGGGCATTTTTACTTCCTCCTTCTTTCAGTAGGGGGTTTCTTTACGGTTGATTCGGGGTCTCCCCGAACAGCGTTCTATAATAATCCGTATCCAGCATCACTGCCGACACGGTAAATTTCTTCGACACCACGGTGTTGACCGCTTCCACATAATCCGGCGGCACCGTCACGCCCTCGTTCGCGGTAAAGGTGCCCGTCACCGCGTTGTAGCGCCCGACATCGGTAATCCACGAGCGATTTGAAAACACCACAAGTCCCGGCGAATCGGACAGAATATCCGACCCCATAAGCAGGCGGGAATCGTATTCCGCGCCGAGCAGGTTAAGCGCCGTCGGCAGAATATCCGCCGCACAGCAGGGTTTGTCAATTACCGTGTGTGCAAAGGTGGGGTTATACACCATTAAGGTGTTGCGATACACCTCAAAGTTGCGGTCGTACCCCTTCCCGAGCATTTCGGTAAGCGACGCGCGCGACAACCCGTAGGGGTAGTGGTCGGGCGTGAGGATGATGAGCGTATCTTCCAATTTGCCCGCCGCTTCCAAGCGGTCGAGGAGCGTTTTTATCGCGTTTTCCAACTCCAAGTTGGCGGCGATATACCCGCGCACTTCCTCGGAATAGGGCAGATTTTCAACCGCCGCCTCGTGCTTTTTCGCCATCGCGCTTCCCGCAAAGTTGTTCGGCGCGTGGCCGCTGATGGTCAAATAATACACGGAAAACGGCTCGTCAGACGACAGATAGTCGTCGGTCGTCGCTTCGATAAGTTCCACGTCCGAGTTGGGCCAGACGTTGTGCGGCAGTGTAAGCCCTGCGCCAATCGCCGACCACTTATCATAGCCCAAATTCTCGTGCGACTGGTTGCGGTCGTAGTAATCGTACGTTCCGTTGTGGTAGGCAAAGGTGTTGTACCCCGCGCGTTTCATGACGTTGCCGACCGTGAAAGGCAGGTCGTTTTCCCGCGCGCTCCACATACTCCACACGCCGGATTTCGGGAGCAGTCCCACAAGGCTCGAATATTCGCCGTCCAGCGTAGACACACCCCACAGCGGCACGTAATAGTTGGTAAATTCCAGCCCGCTGTGCGCCATTTTGTAGAGGGTGGGTGTCAACGTCTCGTCCACCGCAAAGGAGTAAAAAGATTCCGCCGTCACCCAAATGATGTTTTTGCCCTGAAACTTGCCGGTATATTCGTTGGTTTTGGAGGGCGCGACCGTCGCAAAATACGCGTGCAGCATTTTCACGTCGTCGTCCGTCTCCGCATCGGCGAGGGCGGCAAAATCCACATCCATCACCACGTCGCGCGCATCGGTCGCCGTCGAAGCGGGGTGTTCTCCCGCCACGTCGGTCAGGTCGTTCGGGTCACCGCTCACGTCGTTTACCACGCCGCCGAACAGCAGATATTTTGCATCCAGCCGCAAGGTGTTCATCGCGCCGAAAGTGCGCGCCGAGGGGTTGACTTCCATCGTGCTCCAATAGAGGTTCCACGGCGACAAATCCCCGCGCGGCAACAGCGCGATTACAGCGACAAACACCGCATACAGCACCGCCGACAGCGCGACCGTTATCCCGCTTTTGCGAACGCTCGGCGCGACCGATTTTGTCAGCCGCCACCCGAACACGCACCACAGCACAAACGGGATAGCTTCGAGGATAAGATAGCCGAGCACGCCCAAAATTCCGTTGGTTGTCACGTCTTTGTAGTCACCGATGCCGGTGTCGCCGAGCGCGCGAACGGAAAAGAGAATGCAGTAGTTGTCAAAAATGTTGAAATACACCGTCTGCACCATACAGACGAGCGAACCGAACAAAAACAGCGCCGTCAGCACGCCGTACCGCCATTTGTTCGGCAGCAGCGCCGTCAACCCGTAAAACAACCCGGAAATCGCGGCGGTCAGCACGGCGGTCAGCAAAACCCCGCTTGTCCAAAAAGGCATTTCCGCCGAGGAGGACGACACGCGAAGCCAACATTCGCCCCACAGCATTGCAAGCACAAACCATCCGCCGGCAAGCACAAACGCGTACTTTTCAAGCGGGTTTTTTTTGCCGGTTTTTGCGGCGGAGGTTGCCACGTTCATCGTCTCCTTTTTATCGTCGTAAAAAAATCCGAAATCAAAGTTATTGTAGTATAAATTCCCCAAAAAAGCAACCCCTATTTGCGCTTTTTCCTACGCAAACAGGGGTTTTTCGACAATTTTTTGATTTTTATGCACTTTTACCCTTCACCACGGCTTCGCAGGGACGTGCAATCCCTCAACGTATACTCCTTTATATACTGTTATATATTGTAAAGCACCGCGCCGAGCACCGCCGAAATACCGATAAGCGGAATGGCGGGCATCTTTTTTTCTTTCTTCTTTTTCCAAATCGCCATAACGCAAAGGAGCACGGCGGCGATGCCGATTGCCTTAAAATCGGGCGAAAAAGCGACGTTTCCGCGCGCCGGCAACAGCGTTTGCACCGTCAGCCACCCGCCGGCAGAGAGAATCATACCGAGCGCGGCGGGCCGTACGCCGGCAAGCGCACCCGCAAACGCGCGGCTGTCCCGCACGCGCAAAAGCACGGTGCTGAGGAGCAGCATCACACAAAACGCGGGCAAAATCACGCCGAGTGTCGCCACCGCGGCGCCGAAAAACCCGCCCTGCGTGCTCCCGATAAAGGTCGCCATATTCACGGCGAGCACACCGGGCGTCGATTCGCACACGCCGATAAACTGCATAAAAAACGTGTCGGTCATCCACCCGTGCGAAAGCACCATATCGCGCATCGGCGCAATCATCGCGTAGCCGCCGCCGAACGACAGCGCACCGATTTTCAAAAATTCCCAAAAAAGAGTGAGGTAAATCACGGGTTCCCCTCCTTTTTCGAGCCGGTACGCGCGGCGGTAAACAAGAGGCCCGCGACCGCGCCGATGAGGATACACCACAAGGACGGAAAGTTCCACGCAAAGAGGTTGCTGCACAAAAGCGCCGCCGTCGTGAGTCCCGCAAAAAGGAGCGGTGCCGGTTTTTTCGGAAGCCCTTTGAACAGCGAAATTCCCGCGCGCAAAATGAGTAGCCCCACCGCCACTTGGATGCCGTGAAAGGCGGCGGCAACCAGTTGGATTTTCAGAAACGCCTCAAACACGAGGGAAATAAGAAACAAAATGACAAACGAGGGAAGCACCACCGCGCTCGTTGCCGCGACCGCGCCTTTCCACCCGCGCAGACGGCAACCGAGATAGGTCGCGCTGTTAATGGCGACCGGGCCGGGTGTCGATTCGGCGAGGGCGACCATATCGAGCAGTTCCTCTTTGGTCATCCATCCCCGCTTGCCGACACATTCTTCCTCAATCAGCGACAGCATCGCGTACCCGCCGCCGAACGTGAACAATCCGATTTTGAAAAAGGTGAAAAACAGCGTTTTCAGCGATGCGGTTTCCCTTTTCAGCGATGCGTTTTTCATTCCCTCGCCTCCTTTCGCAAGTATTGTACCACGCCGCACCGAAAATTACAAGAAAAAAGCGGGGCAAGGAAACCCCTTGCCCCACTTGGTTGCGAATTTGGTCGCGGAAACTTATTCTTTCACAATGCCCCACACACCGTCTTGATAGGTGCTGACCGTCTTTCCGGCATAGTAGTTTTGATGCACGGTCAGTTTGTTGCCGTCGATGGTGATATTCGCCCACGAGGACGCTTTGCCCGCGCCGTAGGCGTAGCAATACGCGCTGTCCACTTCGCTTCCGGAGGGCGCTTTGCCGTCCTTGCCGCCGGTGGCGGAAGTCATAAACAGCACGCCCTGCGGGTTTTTGTAGTAGGCGATGCCGCCCTCCTCCACCGTGGCGGAGTCTTTCAAAATGTTGCCCTCGCCGTCAATCGGGTGGGAGCGCAGGAACACGTGCTCGTGCGCCTGCATCACGAGGTCTACGCCGCCCTCGTTAAACACGCCGATGAGTTGCGCGAAGCTGGGCGATTGCGTCGAAGCGCGCACGCTGATAAGCGGGCGGTGCAGTTGCACGATTTTCCACGTTTTATCGGTCGCCGCCAAATCTTTTTTCAGCCATTCGAGTTGCACGTCGTCGATGATACCGTCACTCGATTTGAGGGAATCGGTGTTGAGCGCCACAAAGTGGGCATCGCCGTAGTCGTAGGAATAGAAGAAACCGTAGTTAAGCACGTTGTTTTCCACCGGATAGTCCACGCAGAAGTGCTTGGTGATTTCATAACTCAAATACTCGCTGTACGCCGCATCGTGGTTGCCGGTAACCGGCATCATCACGTTGTTCATCAGGAACGCTTTGTTGCCGTTCAGCACGTTGCGCCATTGATGCAGGTATTGTCCGTATTGCACCACGTCGCCGCCGTTGACGATAAACGCGGCGTTCGGGTCATCCTGAAACGCGCCGGTCAGCGTGTTTTGCAGGTACAGATACTGTGTCGTCTCGCGCGAGGTGGACACCTGCGTGTCGCTCGTATACACGAACGAGAACGCGCCCACGTCCTCTTTGCGGGTGGTAAAGCGGCCCACGTCGCTCCACACGCCGAGGTCGGGGTCACCGACGCGGTAAGCATAGGCGGTATCAAACGCCAAACCGCTCATCACCGCCTGGTGGCTGTAATCGGAGAGGTTGTCCTCAAACTCGCCGTAGATGAAGGTGTTTTTCACCGGGTCGTACGGCATCGAGCGGGATTTGTATTCGGTGGTTTTCGCCGCCGCTTCGGTGGCTTTGGAAAAGTCGGGTGTCGCATCCTTCGCGCACGCGACAAACTGCACCACCGGTTTTTTCAACTCTTTGTAGGTGTGCCACGTCACGGCGTGGTCAACCGATGCCGCACCGTAGAACGTCAGCGTGATTTGGTCCGGCTGATAATCGAGGTCGGTCTCCGGGTTGTCGGGGTCGGTAATCACCGTTTCTTTCGGGTCGGGCAAGCTGGCAAGTTCCGCGAGGAATTTACGAAGAAGCAACACGTCTTTCATATTCACCGTGTCGTCTCTCGTCACGTCCGCCGCTTCCGCCACGATGATCACGTCCATATTGGCCAAGAACTTGCGAAGGAGCAATACGTCTTTCATATTCACCGCGCCGTCGCCGTTCGCATCGCCGTAATACAGCGTTTCGATGCGCGTGGTACTGCTCGGTTTCGTCGCGGAAGGCGCCGTCGTCTCGGTTGCGCCGCCCGCTTTGCGGAACACGCTGACTTTGATATACGAATAGTTGATGGTGTGGCCGTAATCGCCGTGGTCGGCGACGTAAATCTCGCCCTCAACACCCCAAATTTGCATGGGGATTTTCGTCACGACGGTCGATTCGGTCGTCGTAAACACGCCGGACGCTTTGCCGTAATACTCCTCCCACGAGTTGTTTTCGGCAAGATACAGTTCCGCTTCGCCGACATCCACCGAGGCGGTCACGGTCACTTCGTAATACTCGCCGTCTTCGGGAGTGATGGCGCCGTTCGCATCCACGTCCGCTTTGATTTCTTTGATTTGTTTGAAGTAGGCATCCGTTTTGTCCGCGTTCACGATTTTGGAGCCGGCTTTGCTGTTTTCATACAGCACCGTTTCGACCAGTCCGTCGTCCGCCGCCGCCGGAATCACCGCCAGCGCGCCGCCGAACACCATCGACAGCACAAGCACAAACGACAAAAGGGATTGTATGCTCTTTTTCATCTTGCTCTTCCTTTCTTTTTCAAACCGCGTTGCGGCTTAGTAACTTACAACAAGGTTTTTCGCAATTCCTCGCCGGAAAGCGGGCTTAAATACGCGGGCGGAATGTCAAGCACCGTCACGCACCCCGTTTTTCCCTCCGCACGCAGGCGGTACACGGCACGCGCCACCGCCACGAGCACGCTGGACGTAAATTCCGGGTTGGAGTCGAGTTTCAGCGAAAATTCCGCGACATGGGTGTTTTTGCCGTCGCCCGTTTTGCCGCTGCGAATGACCGAACCGCCGTGCGGAATGCCCGCGTGGTCGCGTTTCAATTCTTCCATCGAGATGAAATGCACCGTTGTGTCGTAGTCGGCAAAATAGTTCGGCATTTCCTTGATTTCCCGCTCAATACGGGCGCGGTCGGCGCTCTCGGCGGCAACCACAAAACATTCGCGGGTGTGTTTTTCCCGCACCGAAAGGGTCGGGTTCTCACCGGCGCGCACCGCGGCAACCGCGCTTTCCACCGGCACGGTGTATTGCCGCGCATCCAGCACGCCGTCAATGCGGCGAATGGCATCCGAGTGGCCTTGGCTCACGCCGCGACCCCAAAAGGTGTAGGCTTCGCCCTGCGGCAAAATCGCGCCGCCATAGGCGCGGGCAAGCGAAAACAAGCCGGGGTCCCACCCGACGGAAATCGCGCCGAGCGTGCCGCCCGCTTTGGCGGCGGCATCCACCGCGGCGAAATGCGACGGGATGTTGGCGTGGGTGTCAAAACTGTCCACCACGCAAAAGTCGGCGGCAAGCGCCGGCGTCTGCTTCGGCAGGTCGGTCGCGCTCCCTCCGCACACAACGAGCACGTCGATATCCCCTTTGTGGGCGGCGATGTCCGCAAGCGAAAACACCGGCGCACCGGTCACCGTTTTCACGGTGGACGGGTCGCGGCGAGTAAACACGCCCGCAAGGGTCATATCGGGATTTTGGCGCACCGCGTATTCCACGCCGCGCCCAAGGTTGCCGTAACCGGCAATGGCCAATCGAATCATCGGAATTCCTCCAAACCAAATATGAGTTGTCAGGGGTTTTTCGGGGTTAGGTTATCTATCCCCTATTATATAGCGGCAACCCCGCGTTTTCAAGAAAAAAATCAGTTTTTTGTTTCCTCTTTTTCCCACGGGATGGCACACAGCGCTTCCGCGACCGGCTCGCGCATCCACAGTTCGGGCGTAATCCGCAGGGCGAAGCCGCAACCGCTGTCCGCCGCCCATTCGCGCATTTCCAGATGCGGCAACCCGTACGCCGCCAAAATCATCATCTGCACGCCGCCCGGCAAGCACAAGACGTTTTCCGTCTCGCCGCTTTTGAGGATTTCTTTCACGAGCGCTTCAAATCCCTGCATCACGCGGGCTTGAAACTGCGCCGCCGTCTCGCCGTTCGGGATTTCGTCCGTCTCGCCCGTTGCCCAGCGCCGAAACGCGGGGTCGGAGCGGAGCATGGCGGCGCTTTTTCCCTCAAAATCGCCGAAATCGCACTCGGAAAGTCCCGGTGCATCGGTCACCTCGCACCCGGGATACAACACTTCCAGCGTTTGGCGGCAACGCAGTTGCGGCGCGGCATACAGCCGCCGCGCAAACGGATAGTCAAACTGCTCTTTCATCTGCAAAAGGTGGCTGAGTCCCGCAGGAGACAGCGGCAAATCCCGTTTGCCCACGTACAGTCCCTTGTCGTTCGCCTCGGTCATTCCGTGACGAATAAGATAAATTTTGTAAGTTTTCATAAAAACCACAGCCCCTTTTGTACATTTCTCACAATTTACAAATCGTATAATTTGGCGTATAATAGACGTTACCCGCCCGTTTCGGGCGAAAAAACAAAACGATGAAAGGAGGAGTTTGATGGTCTCGTCGTTTCCGCGGTTGCTGACCCTGCTTCGCAAAGAACGCGGCATCAGCCAAAAAGAAGCCGCCGCCGAACTGCAAGTGTCGCAAGCGCTGTTGTCCCACTACGAAAAAGGCATCCGCCAATGCGGGCTTGATTTCGTCGTGCGCGCCGCCGACTTTTACAACGTGTCGTGCGACTACCTTCTCGGCCGCACCGCCGACAAGTCGGGTACGATGATTGCGGTGGAAGAAATCCCCGATTCGGATTCCGCCGTCGGCGACCAAAAAATGCGCGGCAGCGTGTTGCCGGTGCTCAACAAAAAACTCCTCTTTAACTCCATCAATATCCTGTTCGATATGTTGCAACGGTGCAACCACAAGGAATTGACCACCGAGGTGTCCGATTATCTGACCCTTGCGGTGTACGTGATGTTCCGCAAAATGTATTCCGCCAACCCCAAAAACCCCGCGGCGCTCTTCTCCGCGCCCGAGTACCTCTACCGCGCGGACGCGGCGGGAAAAATGCAACGCTTGGCGGCGCAGGTGGAACACCTCGCCCGCGGCGGCAAAGTCGCCGACGAAGCGGGACTTTCGCCCGAACAGGCACCGCTCATTCTTCCCGATTCGCTCCAAAAAGAGTACCCGATGTTCGCATCCTCCCTGCTCAACCTCCTGCGCAAGGCGGACGGCCTGCTGGAAGACGAGTAATCGAACGAGACAAGCCAAAACCTGCCCCAAAAACCAAAAACTACCCCTTTTAGTAAAAACGCTCTTTTGCGGTTTTCGACAGCTCGTCGAAAACCGCTTTTTTGTTGTTCTTTTCCGTGTAATTCTCTGTTATTCTTCCGGCTGTTGCCCTTTTTGCGCCACCGCGTTGCGAAACGCTACCGCCGGCACCGCCAGCGCCACTACCGCGGCGAGCGCCGCCAACACTTTTCCGAGCCAGCCGTTATGAATCAGCACCACCGTGCTCCCGGCAAACACCTCGTAGCCGTAAAGCAGTAGCGCCACCGCCGCCGAAAAAGCGGCAAGCAAGGCGATGCGCCGCGCATCCGCTTTGGAGCGGGCGGCGACAAACGCCTGCGACGGCAACGTGACGGCGCACAGCGCGGCAAGCGGCACCAGCGCCGCCGCAAAGATGTCGGCGCGACTCCCCGCATCGTATCCGGCGGTCGCTTCCGGCGCAAACAACAACAGGGCGTATACCACGTACGCCACAAGCGCCCACCGCACCACTGCCGCAAGCGCCCACAAGACGCGCGCAAAAACGCGGGGTACTTTTTGGTCGAAGAACGCCGCGCACACAAACACGACGGCGCCGAACGCCAGCAATCCGCCCCACACGGCGGGTGTCAGCGAAAACGGGATGACCAACACAAACGAAAGCGCCAACTGCACGAGCGTCCAAACAAGAAGCGGGCGGGCGCAAAAATGGGCGCAAAAGGGTTTTTTCATAGCGATTTTCTCCTTTTTTCGTTTACAGTTCGTATATTATAAAACAGAATTTACATATTGTAGAATTTCACCCGCCACGTTCACGCCGGTGGCGGCGGTGATACCGCCGAGTTGCGCGCCGGAATTCACCTCGCACACGAGGGTGCCGCGCGCGCTGTCCAGCAGGTCTACTCCGCCGAAATGCAGTCCGAGCAGGCGGCAACACCGCAACGCGAGAGCGGTTTCCGCCGCGGTCGGCGTGTACGCTTCGCCCGAGCCGCCGAGACCGATGTTGGCGCGAAAATCGCCCGTCGAGCGGCGGCGCATCGCGGCAACCACGCGGTCACCGACCACATACAGCCTCTTATCGCTCCCCGCGCTTTCGGCGATATATTCCTGCAACAAAAACGGGCGGTGTTGCATTCCCCGCGCCAGCGTTTCCAGTTCCGCGCGGTCGCGCGCCAAATACACCTGCTCGCCGAGCGAGCCGAAACATTCTTTGACGACGAGCGGATACGAAAACGCCCGCTCGCTCTCGTCCAAAAACCCGTCGCCCGCCGCGGTGTAGTCCACGTACGTCATCGGCGCAACGAGCGTTTTCGGCATCGGCAACCCTGCGCGCGCAAGCACAGCGTGGGTTTTCGCCTTGTCGTCGCACAGCGTAACGGCATCGGCGGTGTTAAACACCCGCGCGCCCGCCGCTTCCATCGCGGAGAGCAGGCGCGTATCTTTATCAAAACAAAGCACCACGTCTTGGGGTGCTATGTCGGGTGCGCCGCCGATGCCGCGTACCCGTGCGCCCGCCTCGCTCCATTCGGCGGCAAACGAGGTGTTTTTGCGGGGAACAAGCGTATGTCCGAGCGCCGTCGCGGCTTCACACAAGCGCGAGACGGTATCCGGCACGGTTTGTTCGTTCCAAAACCCGTTATACAGCACGTAGCCGGTCATAGACGGCACCCCTTTCTTCCAAAATTCTTTCACAAATCCGCGCCGAAAGGGCGCAGGAAACAAAACAGACTCGTGAGGTTGCTCACGAGTCTGTTTGTTCGCAGTATCAGTCGATTTCCACAGAGACCTTTACGCTTTGACGCGCAGCAGCAGCATGCATGACGGTTCGGAGAGCTTTTGCAATTCGTCCCTGTTTGCCGATGACGCGGCCCATATCCCCTTCTGCAACATGCAGATGGAACACGATGACGCCCTCTTCGTTCGGTTCCTCTTCGGTAACCTCAACCGCGGCAGGATCTTCGACCAACCCTTGAGCGATCAATTTCAACAGTTCCTTCATTGCCCTTAACCTCCTTTACTGCGATTTTTTATGCGTATGAATTAGATGCCCGCTTTTTTCAGCAGGACTTTCACGGTATCGGTCGGCTGAGCGCCGTTCGCGATCCATTTTTGCGCTTTCTCGGCATCGACGCGAAGATCCGCCGGATCTTCCATCGGGTTGTAATAGCCGATTTCTTCGATGAAACGGCCATCACGCGGGAAGCGGGAGTCTGCCACAACGATGCGATAGAACGGAGCGCCTTTCGCACCCATGCGACGAAGTCTGATTTTCACTGCCATGATTCTTACCTCCAACCTGGTTTTAATAGTATTGTGTGATAACTTTATTCAACCTCATTCTCATTCGGTTTGAATACTTTTTACATTGCACGATAGACGTGAGAGCGGAATTTCGGTTAGTTCCTCGCCTCTCGTTGCGGTTTCCCTCAACCGGCAAAGAGAAGACGTCGGTTCCTCGCCTCACGTTGCGGTTTCTCGCGGTTCTTCGTGCAATTCTACAAGTTTAGAACCCAAACGGGTTCTGTCCGCCGGGCATTCCGGGCATACCGCCCATCATTCCGCCGAAACCGCCCATACCGCGGCGGCCCTTTTTGCCTTTTTTGCCCTTGTTCGGGTTTTTGAAGCGTTTCATAATCTGCATCGTCTGCTCATACTGCTTCAAAAGGCGGTTGACGTCCTCCACTTTCAGCCCGCAGCCCGCGGCAATACGCCGTTTGCGAGAGGGGTTTATCAGCGTCGGTTTGTGCCGTTCCGCGGGAGTCATCGACAAAATGATGGATTCCACGCGGATAATTTGTTTATCATCAATGTCCAAATCCTGCACCTGCTTGGAGAGGCCGGGCACCATGCCGAGCATCTCTTTGAGGTTGCCCATTTTGCGGATTTGGCGGAATTGGTCAAGCATATCTTCGAGGTCGAACGTTTCCTCTTGCAACTTTTTGGCAAGGGCTTCCGCCTCTTTTTCGTCCGCCTGCGCCTCCACCTTTTCGATGAGGGACATCACGTCGCCCATTCCGAGGATGCGGGACGCCATACGCGACGGGTGGAACACTTCGAGGTTATCCATTTTTTCGCCGGTGCCGGCGAATTTAATGGGTTTGCCGGTAACGGCGCGCACCGAAAGGGCGGCACCGCCGCGGGTATCGCCGTCCAGTTTTGTGAGGATAACGCCGGTGATACCGAGCGTATCGTCAAAACTTTTGGCGACGTTGACCGCGTCCTGACCGGTCATCGCGTCCACCACGAGCAACTGCTCGTGCGGCTCCACCGTTTTCTTGATGTTCTGCAACTCCTGCATCAACTGTTCGTCGATGTGCAGGCGACCGGCGGTATCCAAAATCACGTAGTCGTTGCCGTGGTCGCGGGCGTGTTTCACCGCGGCTTCGGCGATTTTCACGGGGTTTTCGGTGCCCATCTCAAACACGGGCACGCCCACCTGCTCGCCGACCACCTGCAACTGCTTGATAGCGGCGGGACGGTACACGTCGCACGCGACAAGAAGCGGGCGGCGGCCCTGGCTTTTGAGCATTTTGGCGAGTTTCGCGCTGTGGGTCGTTTTACCGGAGCCCTGCAACCCGCACATCATCACGATGCAGGGCGGGTGGTTGGTGGTGGCGAGCCGTTCCGCCTGCCCACCCATCAACGCCGTCAACTCCTCGTTGACGATTTTGATGACCATTTGGGCGGGAGTCAAACTCTCCATCACGTCCGCACCGACGGCGCGAGCGGTCACCGCGTTCGTAAAATCTTTGGCGACTTTATAGTTGACGTCCGCTTCCAGAAGCGCCAAACGCACTTCGCGCATCGCTTCCTTGACGTCCGCTTCATTCAATTTTCCTCTGCCGCGCAGACGTTTGAACGTGGCGGCAAGTTTCTCGGAAAGTCCTTCAAATGCCACGGGAAATCTCCTTTGTCAGTCGGGGTTGACCCTCACTCTTCCGCGAGTTCCGAGGCAATTTCCTCGATACGGGCGGCGCGCTCCTCAATCTCGCGGGAGCGGGAGAGATAGTTGTTTTGCTCGCGAATTTCTTTGGCGGCAGTCTCCACAATTTCCATCTGCGCGCGCAATTCGCGGAAGCGACGGGCGAGGCCGAGACGTTCTTCCATCTCGACAAGCTGGGATTCGGCGCGTTTAATGGAATCGCGCACACCCTGGCGGGTAATCCCCGCGTTTTCCGCAATTTCGGACAGAGAGAGGTCGTCGTTGTAGTATAACTCCATCACGTCACGCTGTTTATCGGTAAGCATTTCGCCGTAGAAATCGCACAAAAACGCCATTTCCATATTTTTCGACATAGTGAGCACCACGCTTTACTGATTTTTAGTCGGCGTAAAGGTAAAAAACTTTACATATACCCTTATTATACACCCTTTTTCCGATTTGTCAAGGGCTTTTTTCGTTTTAGGGGGTATTTTTCGGTTGCAACTTGCATTTTCTTTTCTTTTCGCATATAATAAAGGTGAATTTTAGGAAGGAGCGTGCCTATGAACACCCGCCTTAAAGAACAACTGGAACAAAAACTCACGCGGCAATTCTCGGTCTCTCCGCAGGATGCCACGGATGAAAATTTTTACGATGCGCTCGTGCTCGTGTTGCGCGAGCGGATGCACGAAAACCGCGTTGCGTTTATGGACCGTGCCGCCGCGCAACAGTCTAAGCAGGTGTATTATCTGTGTATGGAATTTTTGATGGGACGGTCGCTCGCAAACACGCTTGAAAACTTAGGGCTAACCGCCGAAGCGGACGAGGCGTGCCGCGCGCTCGGCACGAAACTGTCCGCGCTGTATGAGTTGGAGCCGGATGCCGGGCTCGGCAACGGCGGACTCGGGCGGTTGGCGGCGTGCTTTTTAGACGGGCTTGCCAACGCCAACGTGCCCGCTATCGGCTATTCGCTCCTTTATGAATACGGCATTTTCCGCCAAAAATTAGTGGACGGCTGGCAGACGGAACTGCCCGATTTTTGGCTTCCCGGCGGCGGCGGATGGCTGCTTCCCCGCCCGGAACTGACCAAAGAGGTGCTGTTCGGCGGCAATGTCGTGGAATCGTGGGACGGCGGCTACCACCACGTCGCACACGAAAACGCGACCCGCGTACTTGCCCACGCCTACGATATGATGGTGCCGTCCAAAGGCGGCGGCGCCGTATCCACTCTGCGGCTGTGGAAATCGTCCGCGCCCGAAATGGATATGACGCTGTTTAACCAAGGCGAATACCTGCGCGCGATGGAGAAAAAGGCGATGGCGGAAGTCATCACGCAGGTGCTCTACCCCGCCGACAACCACCGCGAGGGCAAATCACTCCGCTTGACACAGCAATATTTTCTTGTGTCCGCCTCGGTGCAGGACATTGTGGAACGCCACTTGAAAACCTACCACACGATGGACAATTTCCCCGAAATGGCGGCGATTCACCTGAACGACACCCACCCGACCCTTGCCATTCCCGAACTGATGCGCATTTTGCTCGACGAATGCGGCTACCCGTGGGACGAGGCGTGGAACATCGTGTGCCGCACCGTGGGTTACACCAACCACACGGTGATGGCGGAAGCGCTCGAATGTTGGCCCGAAGACCTGTTCTCCGAACGCTTGCCCCGCATTTATCAAATCGTGCAGGAAATCGACGCGCGCTACAAAGCGGAAGTACGCGAAAAAGCGGGCGGCAACGAAGACGCGGTGAACGCCACCGCCATTCTTCAATTCGGGCTTGTGAAAATGGCGAACCTCTGCGTGGCGGCGGCACATTCCGTCAACGGCGTGTCGAAACTGCACAGCGAGCTGGTCAAAACCGACGTGTTCCCCACGGCGGCAACCCTGTTCCCCGACAAATTCAAAAACGTCACCAACGGCATCGCTCACCGTCGCTGGCTGTGCCAGGCGAACCCGCGCTTGACCGCGCTTCTCAAAGACCGCATCGGCGACGGGTTTGTGACCGATGCCGCCGAACTCGAAAAATTCGCCGCCTTTGCGGACAACCGCGACACGCTGAATGCGTTTGCGGACGTCAAACGGCAAAATAAAGCGGCGTTTTCCGACTATGTATCGCGGCAGGGCGGCGCACCGCTTGACCCCGATGCACTCTTTGACGTGCAGGTGAAACGCCTGCACGAATACAAGCGACAGCACTTAAACGCCTTGCACATTTTGGACACCTATTTAGACTTAAAAGAAAACCCGAACCAAAAATATACCCCTCGCATTTACCTGTTCGGCGCCAAAGCCGCTCCGGGGTACTTTTTGGCTAAGGAAATCATCCGCTTTATCTGCAAATTGGGGCAGGAAATCGAAAACGACCCCACTGTGCGCGACCGCTTGCGCGTGGTGTATTTGGAAGATTATCGCGTCACCCTCGCGGAAAAACTGATTCCCTGCGCCGACATCAGCGAACAAATCTCGCTTGCGGGCACGGAGGCGAGCGGCACCGGCAATATGAAACTGATGATGAACGGCGCCGTCACCCTCGGCACGCTGGACGGCGCGAACATTGAAATCGTGGATGCCGTCGGCGAGGAAAACGCCTTTTTGTTCGGGTTAAAAACGCCGGAAGTCGCCACCCTTAAACGGGACGGTTACAACCCGCGTTACTACTACGAAAACGACCCGCGCATCCGCCGCGCGCTCGACTGTATGGCGGTCGGCTTCGGCGGGCAAAACTACCGCGAAATCGTGCAATCGCTCCTCACCACCGACCCCTATATGGTGCTTGCGGATTTTGAGGATTACCGCCGCGCGCAAGCCGCTTCCGCCGCCGCCTATCAAGAGGGCAATCGCTTCACGAAAATGGCACTTCTCAACACCGCCCACAGCGGCTTTTTCTCCGCCGACCGCGCCATTCGGGACTATTCCGACCGCATTTGGCATTGCCGCCCGGTCACGGAATAACCGCTTGCCGCGCCGCAAAACGGAATCTTTTTCAGTAAAAAATCCCGACCGTCGAGCACCGCTCTCGGTCGTGATTTTCTGTGTTTTTTACTTTTTCCCCCACAGGTTACTTGTCGTGTCGGGAGAGGGCGTATTCAAACGCATCCACGAGTGCGATAAACGAGGCTTCCACCACGTCGGTAGACACGCCGACCGTCACAAACACGTTGTTGTCGCCGTCGGTCGTCTCCATCAAAACACGGGTGGTCGCATCGGTCGCTTTGTTCGTTTCAATCACGCGCACCTTGTAGTCGCTCATCCGCAACGTGCCGATTTCGGGATAAAACGCGGTCAGCGCCTCGCGCATCGCGGTATCGAGCGCGTGGAGCGGGCCGATACCCATCGCGCCCGCCGTTTGGGTTTTGCCGTCCACCTCAATCTTAATGACCGCCGTGGACTGGCGTTCGCCGTCGGGTGCGGGGAAATCCTCGCTGAGTTTATACATAATGACGTGGAAATGCGGTTTCCATTTGCCGAGATACCGCTTGACAAGCAATTCAAAACTGGCGTCCGCACTCTCGTACTGATAACCCTGATACTCCCGCTGTTTCACTTCTTCCATCATCGCGGCGGTTTCGGGCGACTGTTTTGTCAGTTCCGGCGCAAATTTTTGCAACCGCGGAAGCACCGTTCCGCGACCCGCCACCTCGCTCAACAAAAAGCGGCGCTCATTCCCCACCGCGGCGGGGTCGATATGTTCAAACGACGACGGCTTTTTCATCACGGCATCGACGTGCATCCCGCCCTTGTGCGCGAACGCGCATTTGCCGACGTAGGGCATACTGCGTTGCATTCGGATGTTGGAAATCTCCGCAATCTCGCCCGAAAGCCGTGTCATCTTGTCCACGTCCACGCCGCAATCGCAAGCACACTTGAAGGTAAGGTTGCCGATAACGGTCGTCAACGCCGCGTTGCCGCACCGCTCGCCGAGCCCTAAAAAGGTTCCCTGCACGTGGGTCACGCCGGCAGACACCGCCGACAGCGTCGATGCCACGGCGCAGCCGATGTCGTTGTGACAATGCACGCCGAGCGCTACGTTCGGGAACGCGGCGGCCACCGCGGCAGTCGCCGTTTTTACGTCGTCCGGCAACGTCCCGCCGTTCGTGTCGCAAAGGCAGAGCACGTCCGCGCCCGCCTTTTCCGCGGCGGCAAGCACCGCGAACGCATAGTCGCGGTTATCCAAAAAGCCCTCAAAGAAATGTTCCGCATCAAAAATGACTTCCCGTCCCGCCGCTTTGAGATACGCCACGGTGTCGGTGACCATCCGCAGATTTTCCGCGTGGTCAATTTGCAAAATGTCGGTCACGTGCGCGGCAGACGCTTTGCCCACCACCGCCACCGCCGGCGTCTCCGCCGCGAGCAGACTTTGGAGGTTTTTGTCCTTTTCCACCGGGGTAAAGGGGTGCACCGTCGCGCCAAACGCGCAGATTTTCGCGTGTTGCGGCGGTTTGTCTTTCAGCATCTCAAAAAAGCGCAGGTCTTTCGGGTTGGAAGCGGGGTTGCCCGCTTCAATATACGAGACACCGAACGCATCGAGCGCGCGGACAATCTGCAACTTGTCCTGCAACGAGTAGGAAATGGATTCCGCCTGCGAACCGTCACGCAACGTGGTGTCCAGCACTGTAATTTTCGTTTTCATCACGGGTTTCCCCCTTTCTTTTGTTCTGCGTTATCTCCTATTATAGCACAGTTTTTGACAAAAGCAAATTCTTTTTTCTAACGAAAAAACCACCCGCACAAACGAGTGGCTCAAACGCGGTATAGAAGTCGGCGCAACGGCGCTTACGTCGTTTTCGCTTTTTTCTTGCCGAAGCAGGCGGAAAGCAAAAGCGGGCACAGCACCGACGAGATTAAAATGAGGAAAATGGTCGCGGCAAGCGGGTCAATGCCGAGCAGTTTCCCGTTCGCGCTCGTGTAAATGAGCGGTGCGCCGGCGGCATAGACCGCGAGCGCAACCTCGCCGCGCGCAATCATTCCGCTGCCGACGGTCAGCGCCTCGCTACGCGGCATTTTGCACGCGCGCCCGATTCCCGCGCAACCGAGAATTTTGCCCGCGATACCGACCACGACAAACGCGAGGCAGAACCACAAATCGGACAACTTAAATTGCCCGAAATCGGCGCTGATACCGATATAGGCAAAGAAAATCGGGGTAAAGAGCATATAGCCGGACACCACCACTTTGCGGTCGACAAACGACGTGTCTTCCAGCCCGCTCAACATAATGCCCGCCATATACGCGCCGGTGATGGCGGCAACGCCGAAATATTCCTCGGCGTAATAGGCGAACAAAAAGCACAGTCCAATCGCCAAAATACTGGTGCGGCGACGGTGCGGGCGGGTTTTGCCGAGCCAGCGGAATATCGCGCGGAACAGCACCCCAAACCCCACCGCAAAAGCGAAAAAGCCCGCGGTGCGTAAGAGGGTTGTCCACACACTGCCGCCGCTTTTGAGGTTGGTCACGATACTGAGCACCAAAATGCCGAGCACGTCGTCGATAATCGCGGCGCTTAAAATCACGGTGCCCACCGGCGTTTGCAGTTTGCCGAATTCGCGCAATGTCTCGACGGTAATGCCGACGCTGGTTGCAGTCAAAATGCACCCGACAAACAGCGCATTATACAACACGTGCACGTCGGCGGCGGCTGAAAACCCTCCCATAAAGAGGAGCGCCGCGCCCGTGCCGAGCGCGAGCGGGACAAGCACGCCGCCGCACGCGATAAGGGTCGCTTTTGCGCCGCTTTTTTTCAGTTCTTCCATATTGGTTTCAAGCCCGCTCGAAAAAAGCACCAAACACGCGCCCACCTGCGCAAACACGTGAAGCGCATCCATTTCCGCTTCGGTCGGAGCGATGATGCCCTCGATGCCGAGCGGCAACTGCGACACGAGCGCCGGGCCGATAAGCAGACCTGCGACAACCATTCCCACCACTTGCGGCATTCCGAAATGGCGGGTAACAAGCCCGAAAAACTTAGTGGCGAGCAAAATCACCGCCAAATCAAACACAACGGTCATCACGTTAAAGTCCATTTTGCTCGCCTCCTTTCGCAAACCGACCCCTCTTTTTGTCGGGTCGAAAATTTTTCATAGGAAAACCCCCGAACCGAAATTCGGGGGTTGGAGCTACTGATCCGATTCGAACGGACGACCTGCTCATTACGAGTGAGCTGCTCTACCAGCTGAGCCACAGTAGCATCTGAACATCGTCCATTATACCAAACGGTTTTCGTTTCGTCAAGGCTTTTTTTGTTTTTCTTGAAAGAAACGAAAAAGCACCCCAACCGTCAGCAAAACGATTGGGGTGCCTTGGATTTTACGAATTATTCTTCCGTTTCGGCAACCGCTTCTTTTTTCGTAATCAAGCGAATGACGAAGAGCGTTCCAATCATCAGCGCCACGCCGATGGGAAGCGCAATCGCCCACGAGTTGACAAATGGCGCGATGACGTAGCACACAAAGGACACCGCCGCCACCGTCAGCGCGTAAGGCAACTGAGTGGACACGTGGTCGATGTGGTTGCACTGCGCACCGGCGGACGCCATAATGGTGGTATCGGAGATGGGCGAGCAGTGGTCGCCGCACACCGCACCCGCCATACACGCGGACACCGCGATGACGGCAATGGTGCCGCCCTCGTTGAACACGCTGAGCACAATCGGGATAAGAATGCCGAACGTACCCCACGACGTACCGGTCGCAAAGGACAGGCCGACGGCAATCAGGAAAATCATAGCGGGGAGCAACAGTTCGAGGCCTGCGGCAGAACCTTCAATCATCTGCGAGATGAACACTTTTGCACCGAGCGAGTCGGTCATGGTTTTCAGCGTCCACGCACAGCAGAGAATCATAATGGCGGGCACCATGGATTTGAAGCCTTCGGGAATCGCATCCATGCAATCCTTAAAGGAAATCACGCGGCGGCAGAGGAAGTAGATGACCGCGAAAACAATCGTGACAAACGAGCCGAACACAAGACCCACCGACGCGTCCGAATTGGAGAAGGCGGTGATGAAGTTTTTGTAGCCGTCCTCGCCGGCGGTGAAGAAGCCGCCGGAGTAAATCATACCGATAACGCAGGCGATGATGAGGAACAACACCGGAATGATGAGGTCGCACACGCGGCCTTTTTCGTTTTGGGTGTTGAATTCGTCCGCCATCTCTTCCAGTTTGGAAGTGGTGAAGAGATCGCCTTTTTCTTTGGCGTTTTTCTCAAATTTTTTCATCGGGCCGTAGTCGAACTGCATCAGCGTGATGGTAATCATCATCACGAGGGTCAACAGGGCGTAGAAGTTGTACGGAATAGCGGAAATGAAGAGCGACATACCGCTTTCGGCGCCGGCGCCTTTGGCGAAGCCCGCCACCGCCGCCGCCCACGAGGAAATCGGAGCGATGATACACACCGGCGCGGCGGTCGCATCAATGAGATAGGACAGTTTCGCGCGGGAGATGTTTTTCTTGTCGGTAACCGGGCGCATAACCGAGCCGACGGTCAAGCAGTTGAAATAGTCGTCCACGAAAATCAGCACGCCGAGCAGGACGGTGCAAAGCAGAGCGCCCACACGGGTTTTGATGTGTTTCGACGTCCAACGACCGAATGCCGCCGAACCGCCGGTGCGGTTCATCATCGCAACGAGCGCGCCGAGCAGGACGAGGAAGATGAGAATACCGATGTTATACGAATCGGCAACCGAGGAGATGAAGCCGTCTTGGAAGACGTGCACCACCGTGCTTTCAAAGTTGAAGTTGGCGTAAATCACGCCGCCGGTCAAAATACCGATGAACAGCGAGGAATACACCTCTTTGGTGAACAGAGCGAGCAAAATGGCAACGAGCGGCGGAAGCAACGCCCAACCGGTCGCATACGATTTATGCTCGGTGCGGACAGTTTTGAGTGCCGTTTCGACGTTCGCCTCAAAATTTTCGTCGTCCGTCAAATTGTCGGCGTAGTTGTCCACGTACTCTTGCGCCGTGTCATAGTCGGTGAGGTCAACAACCTCCTCCGCTGGCTCTTCGGCGACAGCAACGGGCGCGGCCGCAATGGCAACGGGCGCGGCGACCACATCCAGCTGTTCTTCCTCGGCGGCGGCAAACACCGTCAGGCAGGACAGCGCGAGCGCGGCGACGAGCAGCACCGTAAGCAGGGTGCGGCGCGAGGAACGCCCTTTCAGTCGAGTTTTCATTTTTCTTTCCCTCCTAATTTGATAAGAACAGAGCCGCACAAAACAAAAAAGGGCACGGTGAGCCACCGTACCCTTCCGGTTCCTTTCGGTCGATAGCCCTCCACGCAGAAACGTGACAGTCCGCGACATATTCTACCGCGGCCCAACCCCGACAAACACGTTCTTTTGTCGGGATTTCGGCGAAAAACCCTTTTTCCGGTGGCGAAAACGTGCCGTCGAGTCCGGATACTGATGCTTTTCGCGCCTCTATCCCTATTCATTTGTTTGCATTATACCGCCGTGCGCGGCGGTTGTCAACCGTTTTTTACAATTTTCCCACATTTTCGGCAAGGCGCAAAAAGCGCGGAAACTCCCGCCGAAAATCACTCGTCGTCCAGTTTGAGCACCGCCATAAACGCTTCCGGCGGCACTTCCACCGAGCCGAGCTGGCGCATCTTTTTCTTGCCCTCTTTTTGTTTTTCGAGCAACTTTTTCTTACGGGTAATATCGCCGCCGTAACACTTGGCAAGCACGTCTTTCCGCATCGCTTTCACCGTTTCGCGGGCGATGATTTTGCCGCCGATTGCCGCTTGAATGGGCACCTCAAACAACTGGCGCGGAATATGCTCTTTCAGCCGCTCGCACAGTTTGCGCGCGCGGGTGTAGGCGTTGTCGGCGAACACGATAAAGGAGAGCGCGTCCACAATTTCGCCGTTGAGCAAAATATCCAGCTTGACAAGCGACGAGGTCGCAAACCCTTTCAGTTCATAATCGAAACTCGCGTACCCTTTCGTACGCGATTTGAGCGCATCGAAAAAGTCGTACACAATCTCGTTCAAAGGCAATTCATAATGAATGTCCACCCGTGTCGGGTCGATGTATTTCATATCCTTGAACACGCCGCGGCGCTGTTGGCACAGTTCCATAATGTTGCCCACATAGTCGTTCGGCGCGTAGATGTGCGCCTCGGCAATCGGCTCCTCCGCGAGACGGATGCTGCCGGGGTCGGGGTAGTTCGTGGGGTTGTCCACCATCACAACCGAGCCGTCGTTCATCGTCAGGCGGTATTCCACGCTCGGCGCGGTGGTGATGAGGTCAAGGTTAAACTCGCGTTCAAGGCGTCCTTGGATAATTTCCTTATGCAAAAGTCCCAAGAAGCCGCAGCGGAAGCCGAACCCGAGCGCAACCGACGTTTCCGGCTCAAACGAGAGGGACGCATCGTTGAGTTGCAGGCGTTCGAGCGCTTCGCGCAAGTCGGGATATTTCGCGCCGTCCGACGGGAAAATGCCGCAAAACACCATCGGGTTCGCTTTGCGGTAACCGGGAAGCGGCTCTGCCGTCGGGTTTGCCGCGAGCGTCACCGTGTCGCCCACGCGCGCGTCGGACGACGTTTTGATGGAGGCGGCGATGTAGCCCACCTGCCCCGCAGACAGCGCGGTCGTCGGCTCCAACTTGCCGGGGCGCATAATGCCCACTTCTACCACGTCAAATTCCGCACCGGTCGCCATCATCCGGATGCGGTCGCCCGCTTTGAGCGTTCCCTCCATCACGCGGATATAGACGATAACGCCGCGATAACTGTCGTAATAACTGTCAAAAATCAGCGCGGACAGCGGTTTTTCGCTGTCGCCCGCGGGCGGCGGGATGAGGGTGACGATTTGTTCCAGCACCTCGTCGATGTTTAAGCCCGCTTTGGCGGAAATGCACGGCGCGGCGGACGCGTCAATGCCGATAATATCCTCAATCTCGGCACGCACCCGCTCCGGGTCGGCGGCAGGCAGGTCGATTTTGTTGATGACCGGCACGATTTCCAGCCCGTGTTCCACCGCAAGATAGGTGTTGGCGAGCGTTTGTGCCTCTATCCCCTGCGACGCATCAACGACCAAAAGCGCGCCCTCGCACGCGGCAAGACTGCGCGACACCTCGTAGTTAAAGTCAACGTGACCGGGGGTGTCGATGAGGTTGAGCGTGTATGTTTCGCCGTCGCGCGCGGCGTAAGACATCGTGACCGCGTGCGCTTTTATGGTAATGCCGCGCTCGCGTTCCAAGTCCATACTGTCCAGCAGTTGGTCTTCCATATCGCGAAGCGCCACCGTCTGCGTTTTTTCAAGCAGTCGGTCGGCAAGGGTGGATTTTCCGTGGTCAATGTGCGCCACGATACAGAAGTTGCGGGTATTGTCAAGCGGTGTTGCCATGCGGCACGCTCCTTTCCTTTGGTTGTTAAACGGTTGCCCTGAAACGCCGTGGTTTCGGCGGTTTTTCCCGAAAAAAGCGGAAACCGCAAGCGCGGCTTCCGCTTTTACAAACGGTAGAGTTTTTAGAGATTATACATTTCGTAAACTACGAAATGGTGGCGTAAACGGGGATGCCGGTGGCATCTTTGCCGTAGTAGAACCACACGCCTTCCACGCCGGTGGCGGTCACCACGCCGGAGCCGGTCAACGGGCCGTCTTTGGCGTCGGTCAAGTCCACCGTCACGGACAGTTTGCCCGCCGTCACCTTGGCAACCGCCTCTTTGTCGCCGTATACGGTAACGCCGATGGTCTTTTTCTCCACGGCGGTTTTCTTATTCTCTTTGTTGTTTTTGAAGGTGACGTTGCTGTCGGTCAACGTGAGCGGCACCACTTTTTTCGTGTATCCGCTCAAATTGAGCATCACGGAAATCTCTTTCGTGTCCCCTGCGCAGGTCACGGCATCGGGCAAGGTCACGGGGAATTTCCACACATATTTTTTCGCCGTCAGGTGGTCAAAGTCCGCCGCCCCGACGGTCAGCGTATCGCCCAGCGCGGCAAGCGCGTCTTTCGGCCCCATCACTTGAAGCGTTTTCGGCAAAATTTTCAGCCGTTTGTCATCTTCTTTAATGCCCTTCGGCTCGTTGTGCCAATCGAGTGCCACGGTCAATTCCTTATAGAAATTCACCGGCACGGTCACGGTCAGCGTTTTGCCGTCCAGTCCGTCGATTTTGCAATTTTTCAAGTCCACCGCGGCGTTTTTATCGGTCACCGCTTTCAGTTCGGGCGAGAAGTTGCGCGTTTCGGAGAGCGGCTCATCCGCTTCCGCCGTCGCCACCAATTTGGCGATGCTGCGTACCACCGTTTGCGGGCCGGAAACGGTAAGCGTTCCCTCTTTGCCCGCACTCAAAACGGGGTCACCGAGTTGCATCGTCTTTTTGTCCGCCGGTTTGAGCGCCGACGTGTTCACTTCGAGCGGCACCGTCAGCGTCTCCCAATAGTCGCACTCAATTTCCACCTGCGACGGGGTGCAGGAAACGATTTCATAGTTGGCGGTGTTGCTGTTGCGCGACGGCACCAGCGTTACCATCTGTTTGCCCGATTTTTGTACGGTGGAGACGTCTGCCCGCACCTGGATATCTTCGGCGGTCAGCGCAGTCAGCGTAGACCACGGCCCTTGCACCACCACGGTGACGTCGGCCTGCACCTCGTCAATCAGCCGCAACCCCACTTGGCTTGCGTAACTATCGCTGAGGCTGACCGAAACGGGCACGGTAAGCGACCGCTGTTGGTCGGTCGCGTTATCGGTCATCACGACCGCCCACAACACGACGGCAAGCAAAACGGAAACGACGATAAGCGCTTTTTTGTTGTGCATCCACCCGGTCAGGGTGATTTTTTTGCGGAGAACATCTTTCATTTTTGACGCCCCCTTTGAAACCACCGTTTTTTCTCGGTGGACGGCTCTTGCTCCAAAAGCATATTACGCAGCGCCAACCGAAGCGATTCGTGGCTGTAATTTTGTTTCAGAACGCCGGAAACGGCAAGCGACAGTTCGCCCGATTCCTCCGACAGAACGAGCGCCACCGCATCGGAATTTTCGCTGATGCCGACGGCGGCGCGATGGCGCGTGCCGAGGTCGCTTGCAATTTGCGTGTTGTCCGTCAACGGCAAAATGCATCCCGCGGCGGCCAATTTGCCGTCCCGCACAATCACCGCGCCGTCGTGGAGCGGGGATTTGTTAAAGAACAGCGTTCCCACCAGTTCCGCCGACGGTTCGGCGTTGAGTTCCGTGCCCGTCAACATCACTTCGCCGAGGCGCGTGTCGCGCTCAAACACGACGAGCGCGCCCATTTTACGGTGTTGCAGCAGTTCCAACCCGTCGCACACCGCGTCAATCGCCTGATTGACGCGCGCGTTACGCACGAGGTCGTCGTCCGACAATCCGAAGTTTAAGAAACTGGCGCCGAGGCGGGAATGTCCCGCCCGTTCGAGGGCGCGGCGCAATTCCGGCTGAAAGATAACGGCAAGCAAAATCAGCGCGTTCGCCACAAAGAAGTTCATCAAGTACAACAGCGTCGTCAACTTCAAAATCCGCGCAAACACGTAGATGAGCAAAAACCAAAAAATCCCTTTTACCAGTTGTTCCGCGCGGGAATCGCGCACCAACTTAAACACCATATACAGCAAAACGGACACCACCACGATGTCCACAAGGCTCGTGGCAATGTTGATGGTGGAAAACAATCCCACTATGCGGTCCCAAACCCGTCCGAAAAACTCTGCCATTTTTGCATTCGGCCAAGCGTTGTTCGCTCGCCTCTCCTTTCTTTTTTCGGCGCATAAAACACCAATTTTAATTTATACATATTCATATTACTATATTTTCCCCTTTATTGCAATCCTTTTTTGTCGATTTGGTCAAAAATTTTCAAAAATGCCGCTATCTGCCGCTCGTCGGTAAACGCTGACGGCGACACGCGCACCGCGCCGCTGTCCAGCGTGTCGCACTTCGCGTGGGCGGCAGGCGCACAATGATACCCCGCCCGCACCGCGACTCCCGCTTCGGCGAGCGCACCCGCGATTTGCTCCGAAGGCACACCGTTCACCGTAAAGGTGACGAGCGGCGCGTTTTTTGCCGCAAGCGGCGCGGAACACAGCCGCACACCCTCTTTTTCCGCAAGCGCCGCCGCGAGCGGTGCCATCACCTGCCGTTCGCGCGCCTGCAACGCCGCCACACCCCGCTTTTCGACCCATTCCATACCGGCGCGCAACCCGCACACGCCCGCCACGTTGAGCGTGCCGCATTCAAGGCGGTCGGGCAACTCCTCCGGCGGGTAATAGCTGAGCGAGCGACTGCCCGTGCCGCCCTCCATCCACGTCGCGAGCGGGTAGCGCTCACTGCAAAGGAGCAAGCCCGTACCCATCGGGCCGTACAACCCCTTGTGACCGGGCAAACAGAGGAAGTCCACGTTATCCCGCCGCATATCGAGCGGCAACAACCCCGCCGCCTGCGCGCCGTCCACCACAAACGCCAAATTGCGCTCCCGCGCGAGCGCGCCGAGCGCGCGAACGGGCAACCCCGCGCCCGTCACGTTGGAACACGCGGTACAACACAGCACCGTCGTGTCGGGCGTAATCGCGCGGCGGAAATTTTCCACCGTTTGTTCGTCATCCTCCGCCGTTTCCGCCACCGAAAAGGTCGCCGCTCCCGCCACCGCGAGCGCGTGAAGCGGGCGCATCGCGGCGTTGTGCTCGACATCGGAGCAAACGGCGTGTCCGCCGCTTGAAAGAAGCCCTTTCAGCGCCATATTGAGGCTCATCGTGCAGTTTTCGGTAAACACCACCCGTTCGGGCGCATCCAAGCAAAACAGCCTTGCCGCCGTCTCGCGGCAAAGCCACAATTCTTCCGCGGCGCGAAGCGACAGCGCGTGCCCGCCGCGGCCGGGATTGCCGCCCGCTTTTTCCATTCCCCGCACCACCGCCGCCAGCACCGACGGCGGTTTCGGATAGGTGGTCGCCGCATTGTCCAAATACATCATTGCCCATCCCCCGCAAGCACCGAAAACCGAATGCCCGATGCCGCAAGCAGCCGTTCCGCCTGCGCGCGCTGACTGTCCGATTGCACCGCCACCCACAGCGTATGCCCGCAACCGCCGTTCGTCTTGCCCGATGCGCGGTGCACAAACGCGCGAAACCCGTTGCGCTGCAACAGTTTTTGCCCCTGAATGGCGCGGCTCACCGAGCCGACACCGTATTGTATCGTTTTCTCCATTGAAAAAATGCCTCCCTACGTTGGCAGAAGCAACTCTGTCAACCGTACATACTCCCGCACGCAAAATCCCCTTGCGTGCTCTTCCCACTATATGCGCGCCGTCGCCGCCTTGTCCACGCGGGTTTCAGCGGCGCACGCAACCGCGCGTTCCCGATTTTAAGAATTTTATAAAAAATTTCACAAAACCTATGACAAACGGGGAAAGTTGTGGTACAATAGCGTATATATGTCTGCAAAAAAGGAGGCGCCCTATGACCGAACAAGTGTTGAGTATTGACCGTATGGAACAAGCCGTGTCCCTTTTCGGCAGTTTCGACGAAAACGTGCGGCTCATCGAACAGCATTACAGCGTGGACATCGTCGTGCGCGGCGGAGACCTGAAAATCTCCGGCGATGCCGAAAACGTGGACAAAGCGGTGCGCGCGGTACGCGGGCTTTTGACCCTCATCAACCGCGGAGAACAACTGGGCGAACAAAACGTCCGGTACGTGCTCATGCTCGTGGACGAGGGCGGCGACGCCTCGCTGTCGCAGTTGGCGGCGGACGGGGTCGTGATTACCGCCAAAGGCAAGCCGGTCAAGCCCAAAACGCTCGGTCAAAAGCAATACGTCGACGCCATCCGCGACAACACGGTGGTGCTCGGTGTCGGCCCGGCGGGCACAGGAAAAACCTACCTCGCCGTGGCGATGGCGGTAAACGCGTTCCGCGCCAAGGAAATCAACCGCATCATCCTCACCCGTCCCGCCGTGGAAGCGGGCGAAAAACTGGGCTTTTTGCCCGGCGATTTGCAGTCGAAAGTCGACCCCTATCTTCGCCCGCTGTACGATGCGCTGTTCGATATGCTCGGCGCGGAGACGTACCAAAAATATTTGGAGCGCGGCAACATCGAAATCGCCCCGCTCGCGTATATGCGCGGCCGCACGCTGGACGACAGTTTCATCATCCTCGACGAGGCGCAAAACACCACGCCCGAACAGATGAAAATGTTTCTCACCCGCCTCGGGTTCAACTCCAAAATGGTGGTCACCGGCGACGTAACGCAGGTGGACTTGCCCGGGTCAAGCAAAAGCGGCCTGAAAGAAGTGATGAAAGTGCTCCGCGACGTGGAAGACGTCGCCATTTGCACCCTCACCCAAAAAGACGTCGTGCGCCACCCGCTGGTTCAGCGGATTGTGGCGGCGTACGAAGCGTATGAAACCGCCAAAGAAAAACAGAAGCCCTCCCACCCCTCTCAACACCGAAAGGAGACTCCAAATGGCAAAGGCAAAAGCAAAAGTAACCATTGAAAACAGACAGACAGTCGTTTCCGTCCCGGCGGGCACGAGGTTGCTCATTCGCCGGTGCTGTGAAGCCACCTTGCAAACCGAAAATTTCCCCGAACCCGCCGTCATCGACGTGTCGTTTGTGGACAACGAACAAATCCGCGAACTCAACGCGCAATTCCGAAACATCGACAGCGCGACCGACGTGCTCTCCTTCCCGCTCGGCGAAAACGGCGTGTACGACCACGACCCGCAAACCGGCGCCGCCTTGCTCGGCGACGTGGTGCTCTCCTTTGAGCGCGCGCAGGAGCAAGCCGCGACGTTCGGCCACTCGTTACAGCGCGAAGTCGGCTATTTGACCGTCCACTCGGTATTGCACCTGCTCGGCTACGACCACGTAAACGGCGGTCTCGAAGCGGTGCGGATGCGCGAAAAGGAAGAAACCGTTATGGCAAAATTAGGGCTGTCCCGCGAAGATTGCTTCGTGGAAACGCCGGAAGAATAACAATCGGGGGTATATTATGGCTGAAACAACGCGCAGCGCTTTTTTGGCGCTTATCGGTCGCCCGAACGTAGGAAAATCCTCGCTGCTCAACCGTTTAGTGGGGCAAAAGGTCGCCATCGTGTCGGACAAACCGCAGACCACCCGTAACCGCATTATGGGCGTAAAAACGGACGGCGCGGTGCAACTCGTCTTTCTCGACACGCCCGGCGCCCACCGCCCGCGCACAAAATTGGGGGACTTTATGGTTCGCTCTATCGGCGAGGCGATGTCCGGCGTAGACGGCGCGATTTTGGTGGTGGAACCGACCACCGAAATCCGCGAGCAGGAGCAAGCGCTCCTCGACCGGCTGAAAAAGGAACAGTTGCCGGCGGTGCTCGTCATCAACAAGGTGGATTTGGTGGAGAAAAAAGAGACGCTTCTCGCCTGCATTGCCGCGTGGAAAGACGCCTACGATTTCGATGCGATTTTGCCCCTTTCCGCCGTAACGGGCGAGGGCGTGGATGCGCTTGAAACGGCGCTTGACGGCTATGCGTTTGAAAGCCCGCACTTCTTCCCCGACGACGCGGTGACCGACCAGCCCGAACGGCTCATCGCCGCGGAACTTATCCGCGAAAAGATGTTGCAACTGTTGCAGCAGGAAATTCCCCACGGCATCGCCGTTGTCATTGAACGGATGAGCGTGCGCGAGGGCAAAAACGGCACCGTGTGGGATATGGAAGCGTACATTTACTGCGAGCGCGAAAGCCACAAAGGGATGATTATCGGCAAAAAAGGCGCTATGCTCAAAGAAATCGGCAGCCGCGCCCGCGCCGATATGGAGCAACTGCTCGATGCCAAAGTGAACCTGCAATGCTGGGTGAAAGTAAAGCCCGACTGGCGCAATCGGCAAGGCTCGCTCGGCGAATTCGGCTTTACGATAGAAAAATAACCCAAAATCAACCAAAAACTCCCCCGTTTCGCGGGTATAGTTCCGCGTGGTTTTGCGCAAAGTAATCGCGAAAGGAGCGATGCTTTGTGGACGACCGTTCGTTGTGGAACACCTTTGCAAAAACGGGGAAAGTGGACGATTATCTGCGCTATCGGCAAGCGGTCAACGCCGTCACGCCGCCGCAGACGAAAGAAGGTGGCACCGCTGACCCTCAAAACCGACGCCCTCATCGTGAGGGAGAACAAAGTGGGTGAAGCTGACCGCTTCGTCACCGCGCTGACGCGGGAATCGGGGCTTGTGCGCGCCGCCGCGCGCGGCGCCAAAAACATCAAAAGCCGCAAAGGCGCCGCCACCTCGCTTCTCACCTACTCCCGCCTGACTTTAACCGAGACGAAAAGCGGTCTTTCCGTGTCCGAAGCGGAGCCGTTGCGCGTGTTTTTCGACTGGAAAAGCGACGTCACCGCCGTCACCCTCGGTCAATATTTTTGCGAACTGTGCGGTGTGCTTGCCCCGTGGGACGAGCCTGCCGAGGACGTTTTGCGCCTAATGCTCAACGCGCTTCACCTCTTGTCCGAGGGCAAAAAAGACCCGCGCCTTGTGAAAGCGGCGGTGGAGTGGCGCTTACTTACGCTTGCGGGCTATATGCCCGACTTGTCCGCTTGCCGGCGGTGCGGCGGCACGGAAAATCTGTCCCTCTCCCTGCAAAACGGCACGCTCACTTGCGTATCGTGCGGGGTCGGGCTCGACTGCTACCCGCTGTCCGAAACGGGACTTGCCGCGTTGCGCTATCTTTCGACCGCGCCGGGCGAAAAGATGTTTTCCTTTGCCGTTCCCGAAGCGGAATTGACCGCGCTTTCCGCGGTGTGCGAGCGGTTTTTGCTGTATCGCTTAAACCGCGGATTTCATACGTTGGATTTTTATCACCAGTTGTGCGATTTTGAGCCAAAACCTGCCCCTTGATTTTTACGGGGTAGGTTTTGGCAAAACATAGTTTTTGTGAGGGGGTGTCGTCGTGACACGGTATGAACAAGCGCTCGAACTGCCGAAAGTGTTGGATTTGCTCGCCGCGGAGACGGCTTCGGCAGACGCGGCGGCGCTTGCGCGCGCCCTTTCCCCCTCAACCGATGAGCGGGAGGTCGCCCGCCGCCTTGACGAGACAAGCGACGCGCAGTCGCTCCTTTTGCGGTTCGGCGCGCCCTCGTTCGGCTCCATTAAAAACATCTGCACCGCCGCCAAGCGGGCGCAGACCGGCTCACCCCTGTCGTTACGCGAACTGCTCGACGTGGCGGAACTGCTGCGCGTGTTTCGCGGCATTTCCGAATGGCGCACCCATTTAGAGGGCGAAACCGCGCTCGACCGCGTGCTGGACAGCATTCTCCCCAACAAGTTTTTGGAGGAGAAAATCACCCACGCCGTGTTGTCGGACGACACGGTGGCGGACAGCGCCAGCCCGGAACTTGCCAACATTCGGCGCAAAATCCGCTCCGCATCCTCGCGCGTGCGGGAAAGTCTCGACAAGCTCATCCGCTCGCCCACTTACCAAAAAGCGTTGCAAGACCCCATCGTTACCCTGCGGGAAGGGCGCTTCGTCGTCCCCGTCAAAGCGGAATGTCGCGCGGAAGTGGCGGGGCTTGTTCACGGCGCGTCCTCGACCGGCGCGACCGTGTTTGTGGAACCGATGGCGGTGGTGGAAGCGAACAACGAACTGCGCCTGCTCGCCGCCAAAGAGGAGGCGGAAATCGACCGCATTGTAGCGGCGCTCTCCGCCGAAGTGGGCGGTTTTTGCGGGTCGCTGTGCGCCGGCTATGAACAGGTCGTCGCGCTCGATTTGATTTTTGCCAAAGCCCGCCTCGCCGACAAAATGCGCGCTACGCGCCCGGCGCTCCGGCAGGACGGCACTCTGAAACTCCGCCACGCGCGCCACCCGCTCATTGACCCGAAAACGGTGGTGCCGATTGACGTGGAACTGGGCGACACGTTCGACACCCTCGTCATCACCGGCCCGAACACGGGCGGCAAAACGGTGTCGCTCAAAACGGTCGGGCTGTTGTCGCTGATGACGTTGTGCGGCCTGCTTCCGCCGGTAGACAGCGGCAGTGTCGTCTCCCTTTTCTCGCACATTCTCGTGGACATCGGCGACGAACAGTCGATTGAACAGTCGCTCTCCACCTTTTCGGCGCATATGAGAAACCTTATCGACATCCTTGCCGTCGCCGACCACGAAAGCCTTGTGCTTGTGGACGAACTGGGCGCCGGCACCGACCCCGTAGAGGGCGCGGCGCTCGCGGTCGCGATTTTGGAGCGGTTGCGCGAACAAGGGGCAAAAATTGTCGCCACCACCCACTATGCCGAGCTGAAAGCCTACGCCGTGCACGAACCGGGCGTGGAAAACGGCAGTTGTGAGTTTGACGTCGCCACCCTGCGCCCAACCTACCGCCTGCTTGTGGGCGTGCCCGGGCGGTCAAACGCCTTTGCCGTGTCCGAGCGGCTCGGTATGTTGCCCGACGTGGTGGAGCGCGCCAAAACGCTCGTTTCGGGTGACGACCGTAAGATGGAAGACGTCGTCGTGCGCCTCGATGAACAGCGCCACGCGCTCGAACAAGAGCTCGCCGATGCCAAACAATCGCGCACCGGCGCGGAACGCGAGGCGGCGGCGGCAAAAGCGCGCGCCGAAGAAATGGAGCGCGAGCGCAAAAAAGCGCTTGCCGAGGCACGCGCCGAAGCGAAAAAGAT
This sequence comes from Acutalibacteraceae bacterium, assembly GCA_045600765.1. Lineage (GTDB taxonomy): Bacteria > Bacillota > Clostridia > Oscillospirales > Acutalibacteraceae > RGIG426. The sequence goes on from JAZRYM010000055.1 coordinate 33,443, forward strand.
TGTGGAGCACGCACGACTCGATGCGGAGCAGTTGCTTGACGAGCTGAACCGCCTGAAAAAGCAGAAAAACGCCGCCGATTTCGCCGACAAGGCCTCCGCCGCCAAAACGCGGTTGCGGCGGCAGTTGTCCGTGATGGAGGACGCGCTTGACCCGGTAGAAACGCCTGCGGTTACGGAACTGTACGTGTTGCCGCGCCCGCTGAAAGTGGGCGACACGGTGACCATCGCCGACCTCGGAAAAGAGGGTACGGTGCTCTCCCTGCCCGATAAAAACGAACTGGTGGAAATCCAAGCGGGCGTGTTGCGTACGCGGATACCCCTTTCGAATCTGCGGTTGTGCGAGGCGGCAAGCGCCAAGGCGCAAACGCAAAAAGCCGCCAAAAAAGTCCGCACCGTTCCCCCCGCCAAAACCGGCGATTCCGCCGAACTCGGGCGCGCACGCGGTACCGGACTGGAACTCGACTTGCGCGGGATGGCGGTGGACGAAGCGCTCCCCGCGGTGGACTTGTTCCTTGACCGCGCGGTGCTCGCGGGCATTCCCGCCGTCACCCTCATTCACGGCAAAGGTACCGGCGTGCTCCGCGCCGCGGTGCAGCAGCATTTGCGCACTCACCCGTCGGTCAAATCGTTCCGCCTCGGCACCTACGGCGAGGGCGAAAACGGCGTTACCATCGCCGAATTGAAATAACCAAAACCTACCCCGCGAAAAACGAGAAACAACCAAAACCTGCCCCTTATATTCAACCTTACCAAACATACGGAGGACTTTTTTGTGAGCAACGAACAACCCGAAGTCTTGTCGTTTGACGCGCTGGAATTACAGCCGGAAACGACCAGAGCCCTTGATAAAATGGGCTTTCACACCCCTACCCCTATCCAGATGAAAGCCATTCCCGCCGTGCGCGACGGCTATGACGTAATCGCCAAAGCGCCGACGGGTACCGGTAAAACCTGCGCGTTCGGCATCCCGATTTTGGAGTGCCTCGACCTCGACTGCACCGACGTGCAGGCGGTGGTGGTGTGCCCCACGCGCGAACTGTGTCTGCAAATTACCGACGACCTGCGCCGTTTGGCGGCGTTTCGTCCCGGCGTACATATCGTTCCCGTCTACGGCGGGCAAAGTATGAACACCCAAATCAACGCGATGAAGAAAAAACCGCAAATCGTGGTCGCCACACCCGGCCGCCTGCTCGACCTGATGGGACGGCGGGTGGTATGGCTCGGCAACGTCTACACCGTGGTGCTCGACGAAGCGGACGAGATGCTGAAAATGGGCTTTATCCGCGATGTACGCAAGATTTTGCACGCCACACCCGCCGACACGCAAGTGGTGATGTTCAGCGCCACCATTTCCCGCGACGTGGAAGACGTCGCGTGGGAATATCAGCGCAACGCGGTGCAAATTGAGGTGGAATCAAAAGGCGATAACCGCCCCTCTATTCAACAATACGCCCTGCGCTCCTCCGGCAGTCAGCGCCTTGCGGATATGCTGAAAATCATCGCCGCGCTCGATTTACACCGCGTAATGGTGTTTTGCAACCGCAAATCCACCGTGCGCCAAGTATGCGCGCAACTCAAACGGCAGGGCAAATCCGCCGATTGCCTGCACGGCGACATCTCGCAAGGGCAGCGCAACCAAGTGATGACCGGCTACCGCAAAGGCAAATTTGAAATTTTGGTCGCCACCGACGTGGCGGCGCGCGGCATCGACGTGGACGACGTGGAAGCCGTGTTTAACTACGACATTCCCGAAGAAAACGAGTATTATCTCCACCGCATCGGCCGCACCGGCCGCGCCAAGCGCCACGGGATTTCGGTCACGTTCTGGTCGCTCGGCGACGAATTTCGGATGCGCGACATCCGCCGCCGCACCCATTCGGACATCGCCGACGTCACCCTCGGCGCAGACGGCAAGTTTGTCCCCACCGAGCCGGAAGAGAACGCGGAATAAGGGGTAGTTTTTCGTTTGCTTGTTGTGCCCTCGCTTTTTAGGGGGTATATTTTGGCTTTCTTGTGATTTTTACGAAAGGAGAGGTCGCCGTGGCTTGCTATAACCGCTTTTTGTTCGTCTGCTCCGGCAACACCTGCCGCAGTCCGATGGCGGCGGCGTTGTTCCGCAAAATGGCGGCGGAACGCGGGTTACCTATCGTCGCCGTGTCCGCCGGGCTCGCGGCGGTCAGCGGTTCGCCCGCTTCCGCGAACGCGGTACAAGCGCTCGCCGAAGAAGGGATTGATTTGAGCCGCCACCTCTCGAAACCGGTCACAAAAGAACTGTGCGACGAGGCGCAAATGATTGCCGTGATGGGCGAACACCACCGCTTGGCGCTCATCGCCGCCGACGTTGACCCGCGCAAAATCGTGGTGCTCGGCGGCGGCGTGCCTGACCCGTTCGGCGGCTCGCTCGACGTGTACCGCGACACCCGCGACGCGCTGAAAGCGATTTTGCCCGCCCTGCTCCCGCCGTTTCGCATCGTGCCTATGGGCGAACGGCACATCGCGCCTCTCGCCGCGCTCGAACGGGAATGTTTCTCGCAACCCTGGTCGGAAACGGGACTTTCTGCCGAATTGCAAAACGACACCGCCGTTTTCCTCGTCGCGGAAAACGAGGCGGGCGAGGTGCTCGGCTTTCTCGGAATGCATCACGTTTTAGACGAATGCGACATCGCCCAAGTGGCGGTTTCTGCGCGCTTTCGGCGGCAGGGGGTAGGTTTTTGGTTGCTTTCCGCCGCCAAACGCTACGGCGAGGAACACGACGTGCGCCGCCTGATGCTGGAAACGCGCCAAAGCAACACCCCCGCGCGCACGCTGTATGAACGGTTCGGCTTTGTGCAGGACGGGTTCCGCCCGCACTTTTATGAAGCGCCCGCCGAAGACGCGGTGCTTTACTCTTACTACTTGAAAAAGGACGGCGATTTCCTGTGAACATTTTAGCGCTCGAATCCTCTTGCGACGAAACCGCCGCCGCGGTCGTCAAAGACGGCCGCACCGTGCTGTCGAACATCGTCGCATCGCAGGTGGAAGAACACCAGCTGTACGGCGGGGTCGTGCCCGAAATTGCGAGCCGCCGCCACACCGAAGCGGTGTCCGGCGTGACCCGCGAAGCCTTGTCGCAAGCGGGTTTGACCCTTTCGGATATTGATGCGATTGCCGTCACCGCCGCGCCGGGATTAATCGGCGCACTTTTGGTCGGTGTCAACTTCGCCAAAGGGCTTGCCGCCGCCACGGGCTTGCCGCTCGTGCCGGTACACCACCTGCGCGGCCACATCGCCGCCAACTACTTGGCGCACCCGGATTTGGAGCCGCCGTTTTTGTGCCTGGTCGTGTCCGGCGGTCACAGCCACATCGTCACCGTCAATGACTACACCGATTTTACCGTCATCGGCCGCACGCGGGACGACGCGGCGGGCGAATGTTTTGACAAAGCCGCCCGCGCAATGGGAATGCCCTATCCCGGCGGCATCGCGCTCGATGCCCGCGCCGAAAACGGCAACCCCGAAGCCTACCTCTTCCCGCGACCGCGGGTGGACGGAAGCCCCTACGATTTCAGTTTTTCCGGGCTCAAAACCGCCGTGCTCAACCTCTTACATAACGCGGAGCAAAAGGGCGAAACCGTGAGCATCGACGACGTGTGCGCCTCCTTCCGCGCGAAAGTAGTGGAACTGCTGTGCGACAACACGCTTGCCGCCGCGGACGAACTGGGCGCAAAAACGCTTGTGCTGGCGGGCGGCGTATCCGCCAACAAAGCGCTTCGCCGCGAAATGCAGGCGCGGTGCGACAAAACGGGTCGTCGGCTCTTTATCCCGCCGCTGACCCTTTGCGGCGACAACGCCGCGATGATTGGCGCGCAGGGGTATTATGAATTTTTGGCGGGTCACACCGCCGACGAAACGCTCAACGCCACCGCCTCGCTGCCCATCACCGACGTGCCGATGTAATTTTTTGCATAGAAAACAGCCCCTCACGACCGTGAGGGGCTGTTTTTCTTTATTCTGTTTTTGGTTACGCGCCCAACGTCTGGATAATCCCCGCTAAATACTTGCGAAGTTGCAGAACGTCTTTCATGTTCACCTCAGCATCTTGGTTGCAGTCGGCGTTCGCTTCCACATACGCGGTTTCCATCCCCACAAGATGTTTGCGAAGCGCGAGCACGTCTTTCATGTTCACCGCGCCGTCACCGTTCACATCGCCGAGCATTCCCGCTTCTTCAAACTCTGCCGTGACGATAACTGCATAAGCAGGCATGGTGAACTGATAGGTTCCGTCAGTCTGCAATGCAAAGTTCACTTCCGGATTGGCAATGTCATCGAAAGTATATACGGATTCCTGACCATCGCCAAACGACACTGTGAGAGTCTTATCTTTCATATTGTATACGCTGCTGTGCGCGGTGTGTTTCAAACCGTCTGTGGAATCGTAAGTACCGTCAGCTTCATATGCAGCATATTTTTCGAGCAGATTCTTAGGAGCATCCTCTGCCAAAACCTTTTCTTTCGTCCAATAGCTCATTGGGTGCTCATCAAAAGTCGGAACCATATCGGTTCGATAGAATTCGGAGCACCAGAACGGGTCGGTATTCTTATCGTATGTTTTGGTGTACGTTACCGATTCCAGCAGTTCCGCCATTCCTTCCTTGGTGCCGGCCGTGGCATAGGAGTCACTGAGAATAAAGTATCTTTCCAAGCCAATGGCATGATGAGGAAAGTTATTTATACTTCTACCACGCAAAAAGTTTTCTTCTTCGAACAGATGATTGTAAAAGTCGGTCATTATCCATTGTTCTTGTTCTGCAAACTTAACGCCTTCGCCGGTAAATTCAACAATTACAGTACTATTTTCGTCTGCAATCATGATGTGAGCATCCCAGTCATCCGAAAGCGGTGTGATGTCATGGGCATCAATATAAGTTTTCGCCTCTGGTACACTTCCACAAAAATCAAGGATTTCGCGCACAAGATGCACTACCATAACTTCCGGCGCTCCGTCATTCGTATGAGAATGGGGATTCTCCTTAATATCCGCCGTACTTACACCGCCAATACTGCATACAAGACCTGCATCATTGATACCGTCTGTGATCAAGTATGCAAGTTGTTTTAATGTTTCGGCATCATACGCAGTGCCGGTAACATCGAGGGAATACGGATTTGCTACGCCGATCGTTGCGTGGGGGTGGCTTGTCGGATCCGCTTCTGTTTTTATCACAATTTCATTATTATCGTTGATGTAATAGTCAAAATTGTGTGCGAGGAAATCTCCGTTTCTGACAGTACTGCCGCCGAATCCCGCGGCATTTACGTTTGGTGCGGTGATGCCGCTCGGGTCAACGATGACTAACTGCATATCGGTTCCTGTCAGCGATTTGAGCCGATATCCCTCTTCCGGTTTGACCGTAACCGTCACGGTATCGCCCTCTGCGGCGTTCTCCTTGTCAATGGTGATATAGCCGTGATTCGTTTCCGCGTCACTTTCCGGCGTGCCGTTGGTGACGGTGAAATCACCTCCCGCCGCCAGCGCCGTCACCGGCAGGAAGGTGACAATCATCATTACTGATAAGACGATTGCCAAAATGCGTTTTGTCATAAAAATCCTCTCCTTTTTCATTTTTCCCGCGGAGTAGCCCTTGGGTATTGATTTCATTATACCATAAAAAGAAAACTTTGTAAAGAAGAAAGAGGAACCGCCACAAAACACCACCCAAAAGCAAAAACAGAGTGTATAATTCGCTCTGTTTTTACGGTTTGTATTGTGTTTTGCCCTAAAAATCACTCGTTTTCGACCTTGACGATGTTTTTCGCGAGACGGTCGCCGAAAGCGACCTCATAAATTTCGTGGTAGCGGTCGAACGAAAGGCGGTCGCCGGTGGTCAAAATCTCCATTTCCACGCCAAAGAGGTTGGCGGAGTAATCGGGCATTTCCACCATCCCGCACCGCAGATAAAAATTCTTGCGGCGCTGTCGCAGGTCGTGTTCCGGCGACGGTTTTTTGGTAGTCTCCACTTCAAGCAAAAACAACTTGTCCGCGTACCGCTCCCGCAACAGCGCGAGCGCGGCGGCACCGATGCCCTGCCCGCGACAATCCGGCTCGGTCGCAAAATAGTCGAGCAACACGCGGTCTGCGCAGTTAAGGGTGACCGCCATACCGACAAACGCGCCCTCGCGCGTTATCGCCCACACGTCGGACAATCCCTGCCGCCGTTTTTTCGCAATCAGCCACCACGGGCGACGTTCCGCTTTCGGAAAGGCTTGCACGTACAATTTTTTCATTTGGCGCACGTCTTGCCGGGTCGCATCGCGCAAAGCAACCCCGTTTTCCGCTTGTTCGCGCACAACGTCACCCCTTTCCGAAGAACGCTCCACGTAAGTTCCCCCTTTTCAAAGCAAAAGAGCGCGTTTTCGCGCTCTTTTCTTATACGGTCTGTAATATTTCTTGCGATTTATACGATTTGTGCCGCTTTTTTCGCCGCTTCAATGGTGTTGCGGATAAGCACGGCGTTGGTCACCGGGCCGAGTCCGCCGGGCACGGGAGTAATCGCCGCCACCTTTGCCGCCTCGGCATCGGCGGGGTTAATGTCGCCGCAAAGTCCGTTTTCGTCCACGTGGATGCCCACGTCAACCAAAACCTGCCCCTCACGCATTCCGTCGGCGGCGACAAGGTCGCGCACACCGGCGCACGCCACCACAATGTCGGCGCGGCGACATTCGGCGGCAAGGTCGGCGGTGCCGGTATGGCACACGGTCACGGTGGCGTTGCGGTTAAGAAGCAGCATGGCGAGCGGTTTGCCGACCACCAAACTGCGCCCGACCACGGTTACCCGCTTGCCGGCGAGGTTGACGCCGTAATAGTCGAGCATTTCAATCACCGCCTGCGCGGTGCAGGGCGAGCAGAGGTCGCGCACGTTGCGAAACGCGGCAGACACGGCAAGCGCGGTCATACCGTCCATATCCTTTTCGGGCGCGATAGCGGCTTCCAAATTCACCTCAAACCGAAGCGGTTTCGGAAGCGGACGGAAAATCAAAATACCGTGCACCGATTCGTCGGCGTTAAGCGCCGCGAGCGTGTCGCAAAACGCGGTTGCCGACACCTCGTTCGGAAGCGCGACTGTTTTGAGGTCAATCCGCTCTCCTGCGGCGCGCCGTAAGCCGCGCTCATAGGACAAATCGTCCTCCCTCTCCCCTACGCGCACCACGGCGAGGGTGGGTTTTATGCCTTTTTCGTCAAGCGCGTCAAGCGCGGGCTGTTCACTTTCGTAAATGCGCGCCGCGACCGGCGCACCACGCCACAGTTCCATTTCGGTTTACCCCATCTTTTTCAATATGTCTTTGTAAATCGCTTCGGCGCGGTCTACCCCTTGAATAATCAGTTCATAGGCTTCCCCGTCAAACTTTTGCGCGATTTCGCGGTTTTTAAGCAGTCGCGTGTTGACTTTCACGTTCGCGTAGGCGCATTCGAGGGTGGCGCGCGCCACCGCCGCAGCGCACGCGATGTCGCTAATCAGCATTTTACTGCCTTTTTCCGCCAATTCCTCGCACAGTTGCAGCACCTCGTTGACTTCCAGCATCACCTGCATCGGCGGTTCGCACGCGAGCATCAGCGCCCGCTCCAAAATCGCGTCCCGCTCGGGGTTGTCTTTCGGAATACTATACGCTTCCGCGACCGGCGCAAACACTTTCATATCCTCGTTGATGAAGCCATAGAGCGAGTGGGTGTGTTTATCGGCTTCGGCGGCGAGGCGCTCCATATCCTCTTTGACGTCCTCATACCGCTTGTTGCCGGAAGTGATGTTCGCCACCATCGCGCAAAGCGACGTGCTGAGCGCGCCGCAGTAACCGGCGACCGCTCCGCCGCCCGGCGTGGGTGCGCGGCTCGAAAGGGCTTCCAAAAATGTGTACAGTTCCATAGTGATACATCCTCTCTTTTGGTGGGTTTGTGGGTGAGATTTTTGTTTTATCCGGTCTTATTCTTCTGCCGGTGTCTCGGCATCTTCGGCATCCGCATCGGGCGCATCGGGTTTCGACACTTCTTCTTCCGCGTCATCCGCGCGCGCAGTACGCACAAGCGACAGCACTTTGGCATCCTCCGTCAAATGCATCACGCGCACGCCTTTCGACGGGCGGCGACACTGCCGAATATCGTCCACGTGCAGGCGGATGACGATACCCTGCGACGATACAAGCAAAATATCCTCCGTCAGCGTTACGGCGCACGTCGCCGCCACGTTGCCGAATTTCTCCACGTGGTAGTTGGTAAGACCTTTACCACCGCGCGATTGGATGCGATAATCGTCCCACGAGGACAAGCGGCCGTAGCCGGTATCGGACACGGTGAGCACGAGAGTATCCGGCTCGCGGATGGCGAGATCCACCACCTCGTCCCCCTCGTCGAGGGTGAGCGCTTTCACGCCGCGGGCGGTACGTCCGACCACGCGGGCGTCGTTCTCGTCAAAGCAAATCGCCTTGCCGTTTTTGGTGGCGACAAGCAGGTGTTGATACCCGTCGGTGTTGCGCACCCAGCGCAGTTCGTCACCCTCGTCCAAATCAATGGCGATAAGTCCGCTCTTGCGGGCGTTTGCGAACGCGGACAACCGCGTGCGCTTAATCACGCCGTTTTTCGTGAGCATACACAGATAGCGGTCTTCCATAAAGTCGTTGACGTAAATCATCGCGGTGACACGCTCCTCCGCTTCAAGCGGCAAGAGGTTGACGATGTTCATTCCTTTCGACTGGTAACTGCCCTCGGGGATTTCGTAACATTTCAGGCGATACACCCGTCCGCGCGAGGTGAAGAACATCACCACGTCGTGGGACGAGCAGTTGAACATCGTCTGGGTCACGTCCTCGTCGCGGGTCGCAACCCCTTTGCGGCCGCGACCGCCGCGGCGCTGGGTCGCGTACACGTCCATCGCCTGGCGTTTGATATAGCCGCGGCGGGTGAGCGTAAGCAGGCACTCCTCCTCGGGGATGAGGTCTTCGAT
>JAZRYM010000056.1:0-16706 GCA_045600765.1 Acutalibacteraceae bacterium
CACAAGCACAGCGGATATTGAATTGACTCGAATGGTTGCGAGCATCGAAAATGTCGTCGGGATCAAGCGCCTCGGTGGGCGCCGCAACCGTCTGTGTTGCCGTCACCGTCGGCGACGGCACGCTCTCCGTTGTCGGTGCGGTATTGCAACCCACCGCCGTCAACAGAACAAAACAAAACGACACGACACAAAACAGTTTTTTCATAGAAAACTCTCCTTTCATTACCATAACGTTTAAGAGAGCAAATGTATTGGAAAAATCACTATTCACTCTTCACTTTCCCGCACACCCCCGGCGTGTCCGTAGGGCAGGGCCTTGGTCCTGCCGTTCCAAAAACATCGCACCGACTAACACCGGCGGGAGCAAGCCCCCGCCCTACGTCATCGTCCAACATTTTCCGCACCCACTACCAGCGTGCGCGTAGGGGACGGCGCCTCGACGTCCCTTTGTGGAATTCCGCACCCAACCCCCGGCGACACCGTAGGTTTGTGCGACGTTTCGCCCACACCCGCGCCGCTCATTACTCGCAACAAATCTCCTCAATCGCTTTCGCATAAATGAGGGCGGTTTTCATCCATTTTTCCGTCTCCACCCGCTCGCCCGCGGCGTGAATACGGTTGTCGTCGCCGGGGAACTCCGCGCCGAACGCCACCCCGGTTTTGGTATCGTGCACGTACGTCCCGCCGCCAATCGCAACCGCGCGGCCCGGCGTGCCCGTCACCTGCTCATACACGCCTAAAAGCGTTTGCACAAGCGGGCTTTCCTCCGGCACGTGATGCGGCTCGGCACCCGTCGCCGACAGCGAAAATCCCTCCCGCGCGGCAGAGAGCGAAAGCGCGGTTTTCATCCCGTCAAGCGTCTCGCACACGGGGAATCGAATGTCAAATTCCGCCTCCATCCGCTCCTCGGTAAAGGTGAGCAAATCGAGCGAGGCGGTAAGCGCGCCCGACTCCTTGTCGACACGGCACACGCCGAGCGACGTGCCGTCCGTTTCGCCGAGCGGGAACAACCGCGCAAGGGCGCGAATCCCGTCCGCGCCGTCACACGCCGAAAGCGGAAGCGATGCCACCACGCGCAGTAACGCGCACAAGGCGTTGACGCCCTCCTCCGGTGTGGAAGCGTGCGCCGCGCGCCCGTACACGGTCAGCACCGTGTAGTCGCCGTCCTCCGCGACCTCCACACGCACGGCATCGGGAAGCGCCACCTTGTCGCACAAAGCGGACAGTTCCGCCGCCGAAAACCCGCGAAGTGTCGCCACTGCGCGTTCCGGCACGGCGTTAATCGCCACGCCCGCGTCGATGTTGACCACCGCTTTCGGTGCCACCGTCGGCGAAAACGCGCGTGTCAACTTGCCCTGCACCCGTCCTTTTTCAATGTGAATCACGGGGAACTCCGCATCGGGTGTAAACAGCAATTTCGGCAAACTCTCGCGGGCGGTGTAGTAGTCCATATCCTCCCACCCCGTCTCCTCCGCGCAACCGGCAATCAGCCGCACTCCGCGGACAAGCGGTTTGCCCGTCGAAAGCACCGCGAGCAGTGCATACAGCGCGGCAACGGTAGGGCCTTTGTCGTCCATCGCTCCGCGCCCGTAAAGAAACCCGCCGCGCTCGGTCAAGGTGAACGGGTCGGTGTCCCACCCCTCGCCGGCGGGCACCACGTCCAAGTGGCACAAAATGCCGAGCGGCGCGGTTTGGTCGCCGATTTCCGCCACGCCGACGTAGTTATCGACATTGCGCACGGCAAGTCCTTTTTTCTCGCACAGCCGCAAAAAGGTGTCAAGCGCGCGCTTGACCCCCTCGCCGAACGGCGCATTTGCGGTCGGCTCGCCGCGCACGCTGTCGCACGCCACCAAGGCGGCAAGCGCCGTTTTCATCTCCGCCTTATGCTCTTTTAAGAAGGATTTGAGTTCATCCATCGTGTGTCCTCCGTTTTTCTGGATTTTTACACTTGCGCACGGCGTGCGCGTAGGAGACGGCGTCCAGTTGCGGTGCCCAAACCGCCTAATGTGCCTGTTGGCACGGCGGTTTGACCGCTGCCATAACTCCGCCTCGCTGTATCCGCCACCGGCGGCGCTCGGCTCCGTTAGCCTCGACGTCCCTTGTGGGATTTCGCGCCTCAACCGCGGCAACCGTTAAAACAAGCCAAGCCTAAAACTCCACCCAAAGTTCCAGATGTTGATGTCACAGCCATTTATCAAAAACACCACAAACAAAATAACCGCGAGCCCGCCGAAAAACAGTTTGCGATAAAATTTTTGCTTACTCGGTTTTTTCGCCATACCGCATTTCCCCTTTCCCATAGTAAAAAAACCGCCCACCGATTGGGGTGGGCGGTTTTTGTTCACGCAACTTACGCTTTGCCGACAGAACCGAACAGTTCCATCTTCTCTTTGACGGTCGCTTTGATTGCCTCGAAGCCGGGTGCGAGCAGTTTGCGCGGGTCGTAACCTTTGCCCTGCTGGTCTTTGCCCTCTTCAATGTATTTGCGGGTCGCCGCGGCGAAGCTCAACTGGCACTCGGTGTTCACGTTGATTTTGGACACGCCGAGGGAGATGGCTTTTTTAATCATATCCGCCGGGATGCCGGTACCACCGTGGAGCACGAGCGGCATCTCGCCGACTTTCGCGTTGATGGATTCCAACACGTCAAAACGAAGTCCCGGCCAGCCTTCCGGATATTTGCCGTGGATGTTGCCGATACCGGCGGCGAGCATCGTGATACCGAGGCCGGCAATCGCTTTGCACTCGTCCGGGTCGGCGCATTCGCCCATGCTGACAACGCCGTCTTCTTCGCCGCCGATGCCGCCGACTTCGGCTTCAAGGGACATCCCTTTTTCGCCGGTCACCGCCACGAGCTCTTTGGTTTTCGCGACGTTCTCGTCAATCGGGTATTTGGAGCCGTCAAACATAACCGAGGAGAAGCCCGCCTCAATGCATTTGTAGCAGCCTTCGTAACTGCCGTGGTCGAGGTGGAGCGCCACCGGCACGGTGATGTTCTGCTCTTCAATCAGGCCTTTAACCATACCGACGATGGTTTTGTAGCCGCCCATGTATTTGCCCGCGCCCTCGGACACACCGAGAATCACCGGGGAATTGAGTTCTTGGGCAGTGAGCAGGATGGCTTTCGTCCATTCCAGGTTGTTGATGTTGAAAGCGCCGACGGCATAGTGACCGGCACGGGCTTTTTGCATCATTTCTTTTGCCGAAACTAACATAATTAACATACCTCCATAATTTTTAGGTTCTGGTAATATTATACACCGTTTTTCACAAATTGCAAGGGAAAACGAACGGATTTAGGGAAAAATTTGAGAAAGTGGTGTTTTTCCGTCCGACGGCAAACGCAGATAAGACCATTCACCGAAACAAATCCGACGGCGCCGCCTGATTTTCCGATTCGTTCAGCCGTTCGATTTCCAAAAGCACCGTACTGGGACGTTCTCCGATAGCAAGACATATACGATAAAACGTCTCCAACGTCGGCTTGCGCTCACCTCGCTCGATAGCGCTCAAATGCGTTCGACCGATACACGCAAATCCGCTGACAACTTCCTGAGATAAACGTTTGCGATTACGAAACATCGCCAACACGGTTCCCACCGTCACAGGGTCTAACATCGTTTCATTCATCTCCCACACCTCATACATAGTGTAAAAGATTTCTCTGCGTTTTATGAATACATATGTTGACAAATGAACATTTATGTGTTATTCTTTGTACACAATATACACTGAGGAGGACTATAAAAATGAAAAAATCCCTACCCATCCTGCTCACCCTCGCGCTTGCGGTTATCGCGGCGGCGGGAATGACCGTTTTCGCCGCGGCGGAAACGCAAGCCACCACCGAAGTGGTGGAGATTTCCTACGGCGATGCGAACGGCGACGGCGCGGTGAATATGAAAGACGTGCTGACCGTGCGTAAATACGTGGCGGGGTTGTCGGTCAAAATCGACCTTGTCGCCGCGGATACGAACGGTGACGGTGCGGTGAATATGAAAGACGTGCTGACCGTTCGCAAATTCGTGGCGAATATTATTCCCGTCATCAACGGTGGCAAAACCGAGCCGACGAGTGCGCCGACAACCGAGCCGACTGCAACGGCGACCGAACCGACTGCGACGGCGACCGAACCGACTGCGACGGAAACCGGCACGGAATCCACTGCCACCACAACGGAAACGAGCGGCACAAACCCGACCAGCGGGACGAACCCGACCACTGCGCCGACTACCGAGCCGACGAGTGGGACGAACCCGACGGCTGCACCGACTACCGAGCCGACCAGCGGGAGCAACCCGACGAGCGGCACGAACCCGACAACCGAGCCGACCACTGCGCCGACTACCGAGCCGAAAAATGCGCTGTTGGCGAAATCGGTGTGCCACAATAGCGACGGCAGCTCGTATGTAGAACGCGAATACACCTACGACGAAAACGGGAACCAGACGAGTGAACGCTGGTACAACGCCGACGGCAGCGTGGATGGTTGGGTCGAATACACCTACGACGCGAACGGGAACCAGTTGACTGCTACCTACTATGACGCCGACGGCAGCGTGGATGGTTGGGTCGAATACACCTACGACGCGAACGGGAACCAGACGAGTGAGCGACACTACAACGAAGACGGCAGCGTGGATGGGGGGGAAGAATATACCTACGACGCGAACGGGAACCAGACGAGTAGACGCTGCTACAACGCCGACGGCAGCGTGTGGTGGGAAAATTCTTGGGATGCCACCTACGACGCGAACGGGAACCAGACGAGTGAACGCGGGTACAACGACGACGGCAGCGTGTGGTGGGGTTCTTACTACACATGGGATGCCACCTACGACGCGAACGGGAACCAGACGAGTGAGCGACACTACAACGAAGACGGCAGCTCGTATGTGAGGGTTGAATCCACCTACGACGAAAACGGGAACGAGACGAGTGTTCGCTGCTATAACGCCGACGGCAGCGTGGATTGGTGGAATTCTTGGGATGCCACCTACGACGCGAACGGGAATAGAACGAGTGAGCGCGCATATAACGAGGACGGCAGTGTGGATTGGGATAATTACTTCCATACCTGGGATGCTACTTATGATGAAAACGGAAACTGTCTCAGCACACGATACTATAACGAAGATGGCAGTATTGACTGGGATTTTTGGAGCATTAAAGGTTATGGTTATGACGTGACATGGTTCCGCGTGACGATAGATGTCACCTATGACGCGAACGGGAATGAGTTGACTGCTACCTACTACAACGCCGACGGAAGCGTGAATTATTGGTACGAATACATCTACCTCAACCGCTCCGCACCGACGACCGTCTGCTACCCCAAAAACGCGCTGTTGGCGAAAGAAGTGCACCACAATAGCGACGGCAGCGTGGATTGGGAGTATTCTTGGGATTATACCTACGACGCAAACGGGAACTGCACGAGTTCTCGCCACTACAACGCCGACGGCAGCGTGGATTGTTGGGAAGAATACACCTACGACGAAAACGGGAACCGGACGAGTGTTCGCCGCTACAACGCCGACGGCAGCGTGAATTGGCGGAATTCTTACGATTACACCTACGACGCAAACGGGAACAAAACGAGTCCTCGCCACTACAACGCCGTCGGCAGCGTGGATTGGGATTCTTCCGATACATGGGATGACACCTACGACGCAAACGGAAACCAGACGAGTGAACGCGAGTACAACGCCGACGGCAGCGTGGATTGGCGGAATTCTTACGATTACACCTACGACGCGAACGGGAACCGGCCGAGTGAACGCTACTACAACGCCGACGGCAGCGTGGATTGGGAATGGTCTTGGGATACCACCTACGACGCGAACGGGAACTGCACGAGTTATCGCCGCTACAACGCCGACGGCAGCGTGGATTGGCTTCGGTCTTGGGATGCCACCTACGACGCAAGCGGGAACGCGTTGACTTATACCTACCACAACGCCGACGGCAGCGTGTGGTATTGGTGTGAATACACCTACGACGAAAACAGGAACCTGATGAGCAGACGCTGCTACAACGCCGACGGCAGCTCGTATGTGGCATACGAATACACCTACGACGCGAACGGGAACGAGACGAGTAGACGCGGCTACAACGCCGATGGCAGCGTAGATTGGTGGGAAGAATACACCTACGACGCAAACGGGAATCAAACGAGTTCTCGCTACTACAACGACGACGGCAGCGTAGATTGGGAACAGTCTTACGATTACACCTATGATGCGAACGGGAACCAGACGAGTTATCGGGAATACAACGCCGACGGCAGCGTAGATTGGTGGAATTCTTACGATTACACCTACGACGCAAACGGGAATCAAACGAGTTCTCGCTACTACAAAGCCGACGGCAGCGTGGATTGGGAACAGTCTTACGTTTACACCTACGACGCGAACGGGAACCAGACGAGTTATCGCTGCTACAACGCCGACGGCAGCGTGGATTATTGGTGTGAATCCACCTACGACGAAAACGGGAACCAGTTGACCGAAACCTATTTCAACGCCGACGGCAGCGTGGATTGGATTTGGTCTGGGGATGCCACCTACGATGCGAACGGGAACCAGACGAGTTATCGCCGCTACAACGCCGACGGCAGCGTGTGGTATTGGGTTGAATTCATCTATCTAAACCGCTCCGCACCGGAAAAAGCAGAATAACGCAACACAGCCCCTCGCAGACGTGAGGGGCTGTTCGTTTGTCCGTCTCTGTAATGGGGATACTGCACTTGGCTCCCTCTGACGAGGGAGCCAAGAGGCTGGCACACGATGGAGGTCCGCCGCGGGTGTAGTAGTATCTTCCGGCTACGCTTTCAAGATGTCAGGCCTCCCCTTGAGGGGAGGCTGTCGCCGAACGGCGACTGGTGAGGTGGTGAATTTTCGGAACACCTCATCCGTCACGGCATACGCCGTGCCACCCGTCTCGCTGCGGCTCGGTCACGGCGCGGCTCTGACCGTTCCCCGAACGGTCATTCACTCCCGCGCCGCCGCTTCGCTACCCTCAAGGGGAAGGCTCACCTAATGAAATCGCAGCCGCAAATTTCATAAAAATTCCGCAAGGGACGTCGAGGCGCCGTCCCCTACAAAATCCGCCGCAAGCGACATCAAAAAACCGTCCGCGAAGCGGACTCCTTACCTCTTCACTCTTCACTCTTACTTCTTCACTAAAAAAATCCCGTCCTCTCGGACGGGATTTTTGCTTTTACTGTTCCCAGTTGTGCCAGACGTTTTGCACGTCGTCGTTGTCTTCGAGCATATCGAGCAGTTTGCCCATTTTGATGGACGCTTCCTCGTCCTCAATCGCGGAGTAGACATCCGGCACCATCGCCACGTCGGCGGAGAGGAATTTGTAGCCTTTTTTCTCCAAATCCTCGCACACGGCGGAGAAATCCTCCGGCTCGGTGGTGACCTCAAACACCTCATCGTCCGCAGCGAAGTCGGAAGCGCCGGCTTCGAGTGCATCTTCCATCACTTTGTCTTCGTCAAGACCCTCGGCATCAATTTCGAGCACGCCTTTTTTGTTAAACATAAAGGACACGCAACCCGATTGACCGAGGTTGCCGCCGAATTTATCGAAGCAATGGCGCATATCGGCGGCGGTGCGGTTGCGGTTGTCGGTCAGCGTTTCGACGATGACGGCAATGCCGCACGGGCCGTAGCCCTCATAGGTCAGCGCCTCATAATTATCCGCCGAGCCCTCGCCCGCGGCCTTTTTGATGATACGCTCAATGTTATCGTTCGGCACGTTGTTGGCTTTCGCCTTGGCGATACACTCACGCAGGCGGGAGTTGGCGGCGGGGTCGGCGCTGCCTCCCTCGCGCACCGCTACGGCAAGTTCTTTACCGATTTTGGTAAAAATCTTCGCTTTCGCGCCGTCGGTTTTTTCTTTTTTGCGTTTGATGTTGTTCCACTTGGAATGTCCGGACATGGTGATTCTCTCCTCTATGTGTGAATATACGTTGGGATATTACGCCGCAGGTTTGGTCGGCGCGGTGGTTTTGGCAACCGTCGGGTCGGAAACCGGCGCACCGGTAGTCGAAGCTGCCGTCGGCGTGTCACCGTTCGGGGTGGCGCTCACATACTGTTTGCTGACGTAGGCATACTGCCCCTCAAAGTTGCCGTCAAACGAACTCCACTCAATCTTGTAAAAATCGCCCTCCTCGCCGACAATGGTGACTTTGTCGCCCTTGTCAAGACCGCCGATGGCATCGTGGTCGGTGCTCGCGTCGCGGCGCACGTTGAGCGAATCGGTGGCGTAGCCGATGCAGGGATACTCGCCGAACGCGGTCGGCGCGGCAGTCGTCGCCATTGCGGACGTCACCGACCCGTTCGCCGACGTGGTCGGCGCGGTGGTCGCGAGAGTCGGCGTGACGGTAGTCGCAGGCTCGGATTTTTTCTCCAACTTAAAGCACGCGGTGGCGCAAACGAGCATCGCCACACAAAGCAGGAAAACGGCAATCCGTTTCATAAAAGCATCGTCCTTTCTTTTATCGTCAGAACTTACAAAGAACTCACAAAGAATAGTATACCGCAAGCAAAAATCCTCGTTTGCGAGGATTCCTGCCAATAGTATACCGCAAGCAAAAATGCTTGCTTGCAAGGGCATTTTTGCGCCGTGGTTCAATAGGCAGGTGAATCGCAGATTCAGCACACGCAGTGTGCAATCCTCGTTTGCGAGGATTCCTGCCAATATTATAACACAAATTTTGCCGCTTTCAAGTCTTTTTTACAAAAAAGCCGTTGCTCACGGCAACGGCTTTTTGTTGACTTATTTCGCGTAGTCGATAGCGCGGCTTTCGCGGATGAGGTTGACCTTGATTTGACCCGGATATTCCATATCGTCTTCGATTTTCTTGGAAATATCGTGGGCAAGGGTCACCATCTGGTCGTCGCTGACCGCTTCCGGTTTCACGATGATGCGAATTTCGCGGCCCGCTTGAATGGCAAACGAGGTATCCACTCCCTTGAACTCGTTGGCGATTTCCTCCAACTTTTCAAGGCGTTTGATATAGTTTTCCACATTCTCGCGGCGCGCGCCCGGACGGGCGGCAGAAAGCGCGTCCGCCGCCTGCACGATGCACGCGAGGACGGTTTGCGCTTCCACGTCGCCGTGGTGCGCTTCAATGGCGTGAATCACGCCGGCGCTCTCTTTGTATTTCTTCGCGATGTCCACACCGATTTCGACGTGCGAACCCTCAATCTCGTGGTCTACCGCTTTGCCGATGTCGTGGAGCAGACCGGCACGGCGGGCAATCACCGGGTCAATACCCAGTTCGCTCGCAAGCATTCCGGAGATAAACGCCACTTCCAGCGAATGGCGCAACACGTTTTGCCCGTAACTGGTACGATAGCGCAACCGACCGAGCAAGCGGACGATTTCGGGGCTGACACCGTGCAGACCGGTTTTGAGGATGGCGCGTTCGCCTTCCTCTTTGATGGTCGCCTCCACCTCGCGGCGGGCTTTCTCCACCATTTCTTCCACACGCGCCGGGTGGATACGGCCGTCGGAAATCAGGCGTTCCAGCGCGATGCGCGCCACTTCGCGGCGCACCGGGTCAAAGCAGGACAGCGTGATGGCTTCGGGCGTATCGTCGATAATCAAATCCACGCCGGTCAGCGTTTCAATCGAGCGAATGTTGCGCCCTTCGCGGCCGATAATGCGGCCTTTCATCTCGTCGTTCGGCAACGGCACGACCGAGACGGTCATTTCCGTCACCTGGTCAGCGGCGACACGCTGAATAGTCTGGGAGATAAGACTACGGGCTTTGTTGTCCGCCTCGTCTTTCAGTTGCTCCTCAAACAGTTGCAATTTCAGCGCTTTTTCGTGTTCGAGGTCATCGGACAGGCTCTTCAACAAATAGGACTTCGCCTGGTCGACCGTGTAGCCGGAAATGCGTTCCAGCATTTCAAGCTGACTGCGTTTGAGGGCGGCGGTCTCCTCCTCCAAGCGCTCAATGGCTTTTTGGCGGTCGGACAACTGCTCCTCTTTTTTCTCGTAGTTGTCGATTTTTTTGTCAAGGGCCTCTTCTTTTTGTTGCAAGCGACGTTCTTGCTGTTTGACATCGTTGCGACGTTCTTTCATCTCGCGATCTGCCTCGGCGCGCAGACGGTGAATTTCGTCTTTCGCTTCGAGAAGAGCGGATTTCTTCGCGTTTTGCGCCTCGGTGGCGGCTTCTTTCGCGATGCGCTCCGCTTCCGCCTCGGCGGAGCCAATCAGGTTTTCCGCTTCTTTTTTGCGGTTTTCCCGACCGGCGCGAAACGCCACAACTCCTGCCACGACCGCACCGACCGCAAGCGCGGCCACCGCGATGACAATGGCTAACCAAAGTTTTACCATAGTGCGATTGCACCTCCTGTATTCGGGAGGCGTCAAATCATTGAATTTTTACCGTCGAATACAACCCGACGGCACTTGTCACGTTTTATCTTTTCTCTTTGCGGCGGTGGGTTGACCGCCGACTTATGAAAAACAGCGACGTTTTTTCGTGAAAATTCAGAAATTTAACGCGCTCCGTAAAGAAAATTAACAATATATGTGGATGGCAGCAACCGCGTTCCCTTACGGGCGACGCGGATACATACTACGCCACTTATATGCCAAGATATACTATACACTATCTATGCCGCACTTGTCAAGTACCGATTTCATAAAAAAACGGACGAATTTTGCCGTTCCTTACGACTTATCCGTCCGTTTTTGCGATTTCTTTGACAAACAGCGTGTCGCCGTCCACCGAAAAGCGCACCGTGTATCCCGCGAAATCAAACCCGTACACCCGCGCCGCATCTTCTTGATACGCAGGGCGCGGGTCAAGCGCGAGCACCTGCATCAGCGCCTCGTGCCGCTCACCCGAAAAAGGCGACGGCGTGTCCGCCTGCCACACCACCTGCAACCGATGAGACAGCGCCGCTTCGGCAAATCCGCCGGTGGCATCGGGATGACAGTCGGCATAGGGCAAATACGGTTTCACATCGTAAATCGGCGTACCGTCTTTGAGGTCGGCACCGCGCACGACAAGCACCGTGCCGCAATCGGGCGTTTTTTCCACCCGTTCCAGCCGCACGCAGGAAAGTCCAATCGGGTTCGGGCGGTAAGGCGAGCGAGTGGCAAACACACCGACCCGCGTATTCCCGCCGAGACGCGGCGGGCGCACCGTCGGCGTAAAGGTGTCCCGTTTGGCATCGGAAAATTCCCATAACAGCCACAAATGCGACCATTCCTCAATTCCGCGAAGCGCTTCCTCCGCGCGGTATTCCGGCTCAAACACAATGGTGGCGCGCAAACCGTCCACCATCCCGCTTTGGCGCGGCAACCCGAATTTTTCGGGGAATTCGGTATGAATACGGGCAATCACGTGCAAACGAAACACCTCCTTTTTTCAAGAGTACATCGCCAGTATACCGCATTTTTTCGTTGTTTGCAATGAAAATACAAAAATCTCTTTTCTTTTTTGCGAAGATATGATATACTGATAGATACTCAAAATTCTGCCTTCAAAAAAGGAGGAACCCGTATGTTAAGCGACTACACCGTAACGCTTGAACGGCTGATTAAAGAACTGAACTGGCGCCCGGAATACCTGCCGGCGGACGCGGCGGAACTGACGGTGCATTGCACCGACATCAACCGTCCCGGCCTTGCGCTCAACGGCTATTTTGAATTTTTTGACCCCGACCGCATCCAAATCATCGGCAAAAGCGAATTCGGCTACCTCGCCGCGTTGGAAGCCGACGTGCGCGCCATTTGCGTGGAAGATTTGGCGGGGCATAAACCGCCCGCTATCGTCGTCACCCGCGACCTCGAAGTGTTCCCCGAGCTGGTCGAAGCGTGCCAAAAACACGCCGTTCCCCTGTTGCGCACGAGTGACACCGCCACCGACTGTATGGCGCAAACCATCTCGTTTTTGAACGTGGAACTCGCCCCGCGTATGACCCAGCACGGCGTGCTTGTGGAGGTATACGGCGAGGGCGTGTTGCTCGTCGGCGACTCGGGTATCGGCAAAAGCGAAACGGCGATTGAACTCGTCAAGCGCGGTCACCGCCTCATCGCGGACGATGCGGTGGAAATCCGCCGCGTGTCTTCAAAAACGCTGGTCGGCTCCGCACCCGAAAACATCCGCCACTTTATCGAACTGCGCGGTGTCGGCGTGGTGAACGCCCGCCGTATCTTCGGTATGGGCGCCGTCAAAATTACCGAAAAAATCGATATGGCGATTTGCCTCGAAAACTGGGACCCCGAAAAAGTGTATGAGCGTATGGGTCTCGGCAACGAGACGATGAACATCCTCGGCAATAAAGTGCCGCTGATTACCATTCCCGTCAAACCCGGGCGCAACCTCGCCATCATCATTGAGGTGGCGGCGATGAACAACCGCCAGAAAAAAATGGGCTACAACGCGACGTACGAACTGCTCAAAAACCTCGGTATGGAAGCGGATATTCCCGAGGACACCCTGCAATAAAGGAATGGTTTTATGACGTATCGCATAGGTCTTGACGTAGGCGGCACCACCCTCAAAGCCGGCGTCGTGGACGAACACTACCGCTTAATTGCCCGCGCCGCGCTCCCCACCAATCCCGGCCGTACGGCGGCGGAACTGCTGAACGATATGGCGGCGGTGTGCGAACAAGCCGCCGAGGCGGCGGGTCTGTCTATGGCGGACGTGAAAGCGGTTGGCGCGGGATTTCCCGGCACGTGCAATTTAGACACGGGCGAAATGGAATACGCCAACAATTTGGGACTGTCCCACCTGTTCGCCTGCGACGAACTGCAAAAGCGCTTGCACGTCCCCGTCTTTATGGAAAACGACGCCAACGCCGCCGCCCTCGGCGAATACCTCGCCGGTGCGGGCAAAGGCGCCGACAATTTCCTCTGCCTCACTCTCGGCACGGGAGTCGGCGGCGGAGCCATTCTGAACGGCAACCTGTTGCGCGGGTTTAACTTCGCGGGCGGCGAATTCGGACACACCGTCATCGTCGCCGACGGCGAACCGTGCGCCTGCGGACGGCGCGGTTGCTACGAGGCGTACGCCTCCGTTTCCGCCCTCATCCGCCAAACACAAGCGGCGATGACCTCCCACCCCGAAAGCGCGCTTTGGCAAACAGCTAAAACACTCGACGACGTGGACGGAAAAACCGCCTTTGTCGCCGCCGAAACGGGCGACGAAACCGCAAAAGCCGTGCTCGCCGCCTATCTTCGCTTCGTCGGCATCGGCGTAGTCAATTTTATCAACATTTTTCAGCCGGACGTGCTGTGCATCGGCGGCGCGGTATCCAAAGAGGGCGAGACGTTGCTCGCGCCCATCCGCGCGCAAGTGACCGCCGAGCGGTACAGCAAATACGCCCAAAAACAATGTGTCCTCTGCCCCGCCCTGCTCGGCGGCGACGCGGGCATTGTGGGCGCCGCCTTTTTGGATACACTCGAATAACCAACGAACATTCCCCGCTTTGCGGATACTTTCTTTTGAGGTGACACTATGGATTTTTCTGCTCTTATCTCCTCGTTTGAAGCGTGCGGGTGCACCGTAACGGAATACGTTCCGCTGTCGGCACTCACCACCTTTAAGGTCGGCGGTCCCGCCCGTCTTCTCGTAGACGTTCCGCTGACCGCCGCATCCGCCGTCGGCACCATTCTCCGCACCTGCAAAGCGGAGGGTCTCGACACCGTGTGGCTCGGCCGCGGCAGTAATCTTCTGTGCGCCGATGAGGGACTAAACGCCGTCGTGTTGCGGGTCGAACCCCATTCCGGCATCAACGTGGAAGACGGTCGCCTGCTCTCGTGCGGCGCGGGCGAAACGCTGACCGCGCTGTGCCGTACCGCGCAACAAAACGGCTTGACCGGTCTCGAATTTGCGTTCGGCATTCCCGGCTCGGTCGGCGGCGCGGTGTTTATGAACGCCGGCGCGTATGAGGGCGCCATGGGCGACGTGCTCGAATCGGTCGACGTGCTCACCGCCGACGGCGCGGTAAAACACCTGACCGCACCGATGCTCGACCTCTCCTACCGCCACAGCAAACTGATGGAAACGGGTGACGCGGTGCTTGCCGCCACCTTTAAGTTAAAACCCGGAAACCCCGACGAAATCCTCGCTAAGATGAACGACCTGCTCGCCCGTCGCCGCGATAAACAACCGCTCGAATTCCCCTCGGCAGGCAGTTTTTTCAAGCGCCCGCAAGGGTCGTTTGCCGGCAAATTGATTGAGGATTGCGGGCTCAAAGGCTTTTCGGTGGGCGACGCGCAAATCAGCGAAAAACACGCGGGATTTGTCATCAACCGCGGCAACGCCACCTGCGCCGATATTCGCGCCCTCGCCAAAGCGGTGCACGATACAGTGCTCGCCGAAACCGGCTTTGAACTCCGTCCCGAAGTACAACTTCTCGGCGCGGAATGGGGTTTTTGAACACTCACCCCGGTTGAAATTTTCATTGCTCGAAAGGAGGGGCAGCGATGTCCTTTTCCGCGGATATCAAGCAAGAAATCGTCACAAAGCTCCCCTCGTTCGCCTGCTGTCGACAAGCGATGCTGTATGGGATGCTCGAATGCAGTCGCGGCTTTTCCACGCGGGAAATGTCGCTCCAAACGGAGCTTCCCGCCGTCGCCGACACCTATTCGTCCCTGCTGTGGAAATGTTGCCGCGTGCCGACTTTGCGGGAGGAAGGCGGTTTTTCCATCGTTACCGTCGCGGACGAATGGCGGCCGCGCGTGCTCAAAGCGTTCGGTCACGGTCAAAATGACCTCACTTTGCGCCTCAATCGCGGCGTGTTCGATTGCGAATCGTGCCAAAACGCCTATCTGCGCGGCGTGTTCGTCGCGTGCGGCGCTATCTCCGACCCCGAAACCGACTATCATCTGGAACTGAATATCCCCTCGCCCGCGCTGTGCCGTGCCATCGAAACGCTGCTGGGCGAACTGGATTTGCCGCCCAAATCGCTGAAACGTAAAGGCGGACAGGTGCTCTATTATAAAGACAGCGAGCAGATTGAGGATTTTCTCACCCGCATCGGTGCCGCTTCCGCCGCATTGCAGATGATGCATATTAAAATGATGAAAGACATTCGCAATCACGTCAACCGCACCAATAACTGCGAGGCGGCAAATCTCGATAAAACCATCTCCGCCGCCGCGGAACAAGGGCGCGCCGTGCGCGTGATTGAGCAAAACGGCGGGTTGCATCAGCTTCCCGACGAGTTGCGCGTGCTTGCCGAATTGCGGCGGGATAACCCCGATTTGTCCTTGCGCGAACTGGGCGAAATGTTGGAACCGCCGCTGTCACGGGCAGGGGTTTGCCACCGCTTTCGCCGCATCCGCGAGGTAGCGGACGGAATTTTAGCGGAAAAATCCAAAAAATGACTTGACAAGCGGCAGTTTTATGGTACAATAAGTGTTGCCGCTTGAAACAGACACGGGCCTTTAGCTCAGTTGGTTAGAGCTCCCGGCTCATAACCGGTCGGTCCTGGGTTCGAGTCCCCGAAGGCCCACCAAGCAACAACGGTTGCGGGGCGCGGGGCGCTCCGCAACCGTCGGCTCATCCCCGCTTGTGGGATACACGTCGTTTGCGCGTTTCTGTTTTTTACTGTAACCGAATACATAGGGGTATAGCTCAGTTGGTAGAGCAGCGGTCTCCAAAACCGCGTGCCGAGGGTTCAAGTCCTTCTGCCCCTGCCAAAAAGCCTTGATAATCAAGGCTTTTTTCTTTTTGAAATCGGTTTTCCTAACACTCTTCCTAACGTTTTCCTAACGTTTTTCCCAAAAATCCGATTTCGCACGGGGTTTTTCCTGTGGTTCATTTTGGGCCTCCGGGCTTCATCTTGAGCCATTTATCGGGGAGAACCCCGCTTTTTTGTACCCTTTTTAACAACACGCACGGGGTTTTTCGAACCTCGTGCCTCCCGAGCCGCGTCTTCCTTATCCAAATAGTCGGCAATATTGCTCTTTGCCCCCACGCTCGCGTGGGCATAAAAGGCCAAGGTGGTGGTCGCATTCGAATGCCCCAGCCACTCCTGCACACCCGTGATGGGCATACCGCTGTTGATAAGGTTACTCGCCACCGAATGCCGCAAATCATGAAAGCGAATCAGCGGAAGCGTGCTGTTACTCAGCGTTGTATGGAAATTGCGTGTCAAATAGTTGGGCGTAATCACCGCCCCGTTTTGCATCGTACAAACAAAGTTGTTGCGGACATAATAGTTGCCCAGCAATTCTTTTTGCCGTTTCTGCTTTTCCTTTTGTTCGCGCAAAAGCCGTTCCGCCTTTTTCGTCATCGGCAGGGTGCGATAACTGCTGTCCGTTTTCGGACTGTCCAAGTAATCGCCCTGTTGCAGCGTTTGGGCAACGGTAATGGTGCGGCTTTCAAAATCCACAAACTCCCATGTAAGCCCCAGCACCTCGCTCCGCCGCATCCCGTAAATCGACGCCAACTGAACGGGCAGCTCAATGCTCGTCCCCTCAAACAGTTCGAGCATCTCCTCCAATTGTTCCGCGTTGAGATATTGCGCGTGGTAAGTCTCCTTTTTCGGCAGTTTTGCTACCGAAGCCGGGTTGGAAACAAGCAGTCCACGCCGCACCGCATCGTTTAACGCTTTGCTGATGTTTTGGTGGTGATGACGAATGGTCGTGACCGACAACGCCGTGTCGTTTTCGATACTGCTGCCCGTCCGAAGCAACGAGAAGTAGTAATCTTCGAGGATA
>JAZRYM010000057.1:0-18718 GCA_045600765.1 Acutalibacteraceae bacterium
ACCGGCTTCGGCTGGCGGGCGCTTTCGGGTTTGTTCGCCGCCGGCACGTTACTCTTTGCCGTGTGCACCGTGTTTTCGCGGTTGCAGGACGCGGACGCGGGCACTTTCTCGCTTGCCGGCCTCGCCGCCGTGCCGTGGCGACTTGTCGGCGCGGTGTGCCTTTCCGGCGTGGTGATTGCCGCGATTTTATGGCGGATTTCGTATACAAAGCGTATACATAACAATAAAAACAACAATCCGTAAAGAAAAAGCGGGGTTTTCGCACAATTTTAACCCGAAACGGAGGTGCCGGAATGAGAACCGAAACGAAAAAAGAACTGAAAAAAGAAACCACGCGCCGCTTAACGGAAGCGGGCGTCATTGCCGCGCTGTATGCGGCGCTGACCCTCTTGCTCCCCGTGGTCTCATTCGGGCCGTTGCAGTTTCGGTTGTCGGAGATTTTGACCGTTTTGCCGGCGTTCACCGTCGCCGCCGTTCCGGGGCTTACGGTCGGGTGTCTGCTCGCCAACGGATTCGGGCTGGCGCTCGGCGCGAACCTTGCCGGCGCGTGGGACTTGCTTGTCGGCACGGGTGCCACCCTCATCGCCGCGTTTCTCGCCTATGCGTTGCGGAACGTCCGCTTTCGCCGCGTTCCCGTGTGGTCGGCGCTGCCTGCCGTAGTGCTCAACACCGGTCTTGTCGGCGCAGAACTGTGGTTTGCGGTGTTTTCGGGCGAAGCGGCGGCGCTTCCTCTCTGCCTTGCGCAAGTGGGACTCGGCGAGCTGGTCACGGCGGGTATCGGCGGGGTGCTCCTCGCGTGGATGTTGTGCCGCACCGGCGCGGAAAAGCGGATTTTCGGCGCACATCCCGATTGACGGTTCTTTTTCTCTTTTTTCGCCGTTTCCTCTCTCCCCTCTTTTTTGACAAATTCGCCGCTTTTGAAAGCCTTTTTTGAAAAAAGGCTTTTCTTTTTTTGTAAAATGTGGTATACTTGTTTTTATATAGGGTTTAACAAAAAGGAGCGTTTCTCTATGAAAAAAGTGGTCATCATCGGCGGCGGCCCCGCCGGTTTAACGGCGGCGTATGAACTGCTGAAACAAGGCGGCGACCAATACGCCGTAGAAATTTTCGAAGAAAGCCAAACTCTCGGCGGCATTTCCCGCACAGTGGAGCACAACGGCAACCGTATGGACATCGGCGGTCACCGCTTTTTCTCCAAAGACGACCGCGTGATGCAATGGTGGAACGACCAAATGCCGATGCAGGGCGCGCCCTCGTATGACGACAAAAAGTTAGGGCGCGAAAAACCGCTTGCGGCAAACGGGCCCGACCCGGAAACGACCGACGAGGTGATGCTCCTGCGTCAGCGCGTGTCCCGCATTTACTACCACCACAAATTCTTCGATTATCCCATCAGTATGAAATGGGAAACCATTCGCAATATGGGCTTTTTGACGACGATGAAAGCGGGATTCAGCTATCTCGCTTCGGTGTTCCGCAAACGGCCGGAAGATTCGCTCGAAAATTTTTACATCAACAGTTTCGGCAAAAAACTGTATTCCATGTTCTTTGAGGGCTACACCGAAAAACTGTGGGGTCGCCACCCGAGCGAGATTGACGCGTCCTGGGGTGCGCAACGCACCAAAGGGCTGTCCATTGCGGGCATTATCAAAGACGTGTTCAAAAAAATCTTCCACATCCGGTCGAAAGAGGTCAACACCTCGCTCATTGAACAATTTATCTACCCGAAATTCGGGCCCGGTCAACTGTGGGAGCACGTCGGCGACGAAGTGTGCAAAAACGGCGGTACCATCCACTTCGGGCGGCGCGTGGTCGGGCTTTCGTCCGACGGCAACGCCCTCTCCTCCGTCACCTATGAGCAGGACGGCGAGACGTTCACCGAAAACTGCGACATCGTGATTTCGTCCATGCCGCTGAAAGATTTGGTCGCCGGACTCGGCGACGACGTGCCCGCCGACGTCAAACGCATTGCGGCGGGTCTCCCCTACCGCGATTTCGTGACGGTGGGGTTGCTTGTCAACCGCCTCGACCTCAAAAACGAGACGGACATCAAAACGCTCGGCAACATTGTGCCCGACTGCTGGATTTATGTGCAGGACGAGGGCGTGAAACTCGGGCGTATTCAGGTGTTCAATAACTGGTCGCCGTATATGGTGAAAAACCCGGACGACACGGTGTGGATTGGGCTGGAATTTTTCTGCACCGAGGGCGATGCGTTCTGGAATATGGACGAGCAGGCGTGCGTGGACGCGGCGGTGAAAGAACTGCGCGCAATGGGCGTGCTTGCGGCGGATACCGAAGTGCTCGATTCCCACCGCGAACACGTCAAGAAAGCCTATCCCGCCTATTTTGACACCTACGACGAAATCGACACGCTCGTGTCCTACTTAAACGGCATTAACAACCTCTACTGTGTCGGTCGCAACGGGCAACACCGCTACAACAATATGGACCACTCGATGGTTACCTCGTTTGAGACCGTCTCTGCCATTCTCTCCGGCTCTGCCGACCGCACGCCCATTTGGAACGTCAACACGGAGGAGTCTTACCATGAATCGAAATAACGACAAAAAAGCCTCGCGCCTGGTCGGCGCGGGGCTGTGCCTTCTTACGATTCTTGCCGTTTTCTACTTTATCCTCGTTCCCGAGCGCAATTTCTTTAACTCCGACTACGCGGACACCCTCGCGTGGGCAAAAGCCTCGGTGGACGCACGCGCGCTGTTCTCACACGATTTTCATTACGCCTGCCTGCTCCCGTTCGGCGGGCATTTGCTGATGATTCCGTTTGTCGCGCTGTTCGGGTTTTCCTATGCGGCGCACGCCTGCGGGATGATGCTCTTTTTCCTCTTGCTCGCGCTCGCGCTTCGCGCGTTTTTCCGCGCCATCGGCGCCAACACGTTTTGGGCGAGCATTCCGATTTTTTGCGTATTCGGCGTGCTGTGCAGTTCGGAAAAACTGCGGGAAATCTATTTCGGACACATCCTTTATTACAGTCTCGGCGGGCTGTTTTTGCTCGTCGGGCTGACGTTGCTCCTCTCTCTCGACAAAGACAAAGACCGCAAAATCCCGTGGCGTACCATCGCCTTTTGCGTGTGGTGTGTGCTGTGCTCCACCGACGGGCTGACGTCGCTTACGCTGTTTGTGTTGCCGCTGTGCGCCGCCCTCGCGTTTGAGCGATTGTGCGACCGCGAAGTGGCGTTTTTCTCCGCCGAAAACTTTGCGCGCTCCCGCCCGCTTTTTTATGCGCTCGTCTCCTCTATCGGCGGGTTCGGGCTCGGCGCGCTTCTTCGCAACGGGTTTTCCGCCGGGTATCAGACGGCGTTTTCCACCTTTTCCGCCGACACCAACTGGTCGGACAACTTAAAAACGCTGTTCCAGTCCTTTTTGTCCCTCTTTACGGGCGACGTGGCTATGTACGAGCCTTTCACCTCGTTTGCGGGGATGATGGCGGCGGTGCGCTTGCTGTTCGGGCTTCTTGTGATGGTGGTGCCGTTTATCGCGTTGTTCTTCTATAAATGCCTGAACCGCGGCGAAAAACTGCTCCTTTTGTCCCATTTTGTCGTCTCCGCCACCATCTTGTTTGCGTTCGTATTCGGTCTGCTTTCCAGCGCGGCGTGGCGCTTGTCGCCTATGGTGTTTACCGCGCTTATCGTCACCGTGATGCTCGCCCGCCATTTATGCCTGCGGCCGTTTTTGCGGCGGTTCGGCGTGCTGTTGCTCGCTTTTTGCGTGTTGGTTGCGGGGCTCGGGTTTTTCAGCGTGTTTTCCCTGCCGAAAAAAGTGCAAGCGAGAACCCCTGCCGACGTAGCGCGCTATCTGCAAGAACGCGGCTACACCTACGGTTATGCCACGTTTTGGGATGCCAACGCGGTCACGGCGATGTCGGGTGACCGTGTGAAGTGCCGCTCGATTGAACTGGACGAAGAATCCGGCTTCCTCTCCCCTTCCGCCTACCAGTGTGAAAGCAGTTGGTACCAAGGGCAAGGAACCGGCGAAAAATATTTTCTGCTGCTTTCCACCGCCGAATATGCGCAAGTCAGTCCCGCTGTCCTTGCGCAAGCGGTCGGTACGGAAGCGTATAACGGCTATATGATTGTGACGTTGCCGAAAGACCTATTCCCGCTGTATTAAAGGAGTTTTCACTATGCCTACGTTAAACATTGTGCTTGTTGAGCCGGAAATTCCCCAAAACACCGGCAATATCAGCCGCACCTGCGCCGCGACCGGCGCGCGACTTCACTTGGTCGGACCGATGGGGTTTGCCCTCGACGATAAAAAGATGAAACGCGCCGGGCTCGATTACTGGCACCTGCTCGACATCACCGTGTATGAAAACTGGGACGAGTTTTGCGCAAAAAACGACGGCCCGCTCTTTTGTTTTTCCACCAAAGCTGCCCACATCCATTCGGAAATGACCTATC
This sequence comes from Acutalibacteraceae bacterium, assembly GCA_045600765.1. Lineage (GTDB taxonomy): Bacteria > Bacillota > Clostridia > Oscillospirales > Acutalibacteraceae > RGIG426. The sequence goes on from JAZRYM010000057.1 coordinate 4,422, forward strand.
CCGACGGCGCGTATCTCGTGTTCGGACGGGAGACGAAAGGTCTCCCCGAAGACCTGATTTTACAGCATATTGACCGCGCTGTGCGGCTTCCCATGCTGGACGACGATGCCGCCCGCTCGCTCAATCTCTCAAACGCGGTCGCCGTCGGTGTCTACGAAGTGCTCCGTCAATGGGGTTACCCCTCCCTCCGCCTCGGCGGCAAGTTTTTTTGACTCTTTTGTGTAAGTGGGTCGCCGGTAGTCACTACCAAAACCACTCGCCGCGAATATGTGAAAAATTCAAAAACCTCGCCGGTAGTCACTACCCCGTCCACTCGCCGGAAATGTGCGAAAAATTCAAAAAATCGCCGGTAGTCGCTACCAAAACCACTCGCCGCGAATATGTGAAAAATTCAAAAAATCGTCGCCGGTCGCTACCCCGTCCACTCGCCGGAAATGTGCGAAAAATTCAAAAAATCGCCACCGATCGCTACCAATACGGCTCTTGATACGTGGCGTGAAAGTTCGCTACGTTTACGGCAAAAAGAAAAAACCGTTGACAAAACGGTTTTGTGTGGTATAATAATGGCAGAAAGGCAACCGATAGACGGTTAGCCCAAAAGTTTGATTAAGAAATAACCGCGCTTTTGAACTGGGGCGGTTATTTCTTTTTTGTTATCTCAATAACAAGTGAGATGATTGCTACAAGAAGTGTTCCGAATAAGAACAAAGCATCGTAAGTAACCAAATGCACCGCCCCCTTTCCGAGGGCGAAAAGATTGCCCTCTTGGATAGAGGACTAACCGCCTACCGTCAGCTGAAACAGCCTTGGTTGCCTTTCCGGGTGCAAATGCACCAACGCTATTTTATCATTTTCAACGGAGTTTGTCAAATAGAGCCCTTTCAATTCTTAATTAAAAAATCCCGCCCAGAGGGCGGGATTTTTTCTTACAGGTCAATTCTGCCGTACAGTTTGAGGTCGCTGGTTTCCTCCGCGGCAGAAATGGTTTTTTCCGGCGGCGTAGAGCCGTCTGCTTTCGGCAAAGACGAGGAACGGGAAACGAATTCGCGCATCGGGCGGTCGGCGGCAATACTGCCGGAATACCGCATATACACGTCGTTTTCGTCGAATTTCGGCGCCGCAGACCCGCGCGGTCTGCCCGAACGGTTCCCCGAGCGGTTGCCGCCTTTTCCGCCGCGACGGGCGTTTTTGTTGTCGGCGGTCGGCCCGATAATCACGTGACGGTTGGGCTCTTTCCCCTCGCTCCACGAGGTGGCGCCCTCTACATCCTGCACCGCGGTGTGAATGATGCGGCGCTCATAGGGATTCATCGGTTCAAGTGTACGGCGACGGCCGGTGTTTGCCGCGGCGCGCGCGTATTTATGGGCAAGTCCGGTCAGCGATTTTTCGCGTTTTTCGCGGTAGTTGCCGACGTTCAAGGTCACGCGATAATACTCTTTTTGTTGGCGGTTGGCAACGAGGCCGGTCAGGTATTGCAGGGCGTCGAGCGTTTCGCCGCGGCGGCCGATTACAAGCCCTTCCTGCTCGCCTTCCAGGTTGAAAGAACAACCGTCTTCCGTTTCCTCTACGGTCACGGCGATGTCGTCCGCGCCCATCGCTTGGAGCAGGGACGTCAGGTACTGTTTCGCGGCGGTCGCGGCGGCAGACAAGTCGCCTTCCGGCACCACCGTCGGGGATTTCGGAGCGGAGTTGTCATCGTCGGCATCGTCGTCGGCATCGTAGGTCACTTTAATGACCGCATTGCCTTTTCCGAACAAGCCAAAGGCTTTTTTCGAGGATTCTTTTACCACCTCGACTTCCAGTTGCTCGGCGGCAATGCCGAGTTCCTGCGCCGCTTGTTCAACGGCTTCTTCTACCGTGGCGGCTTCTTTTGTGATTTCTTTGCGCAAAATAGGTCTTCCTTTCTCGGTCTGATAACCGAATTACTCACGCGCACGCGAATCGCGCGCGGTGGATTTTACGAGGGATTATTTGCCGGGCAATTCATCCGGCGTTACATCGCCGATTTTTTCGGTCGGCGTATCGGCAGTCACGTCAGGGGCATTTTCTGCGGCATCCTGGCGTTTTCTTGCTTCCGCCAACCGTTTTTTGTCGGCGGCACGCTGTTTGCGAGCGGACTGGTATTCGATTTCCGCCTGCTCACGGGCTTTGGCGGGGTCGTAGATTTTGTAAAGAAGCAACGTCTGGCACACGCCGATAAGGCTCGATGCCACCCAGTAGACACTCACGCCGGCGGGGAAGGTAAAGCCGATAATCAGCGAGAAAACGGGCATTCCGTACATCATCGCGTTGGTGCACCCTTGCGCCTGCTGCATCTCGTTGGACGCCTTGGTGGCGCGTTTTGTGAAGTGCATGGACACCATCGTCATCAGCAGCTGCGACAAACCGGCAAACACGGGCAGCAACCACAAAAGCGAAATGTCTTTCATACCGTCGCGCCACGGGTTTTCAAGGAGCGAATATTTACCGAACACGGTAAATTCCTTTTTCGTCTCCGCCATTTGGTCGAAATAGGCGATGGCTTTGTCTTTTTCCACGCCGTCCACGTCGTCAATCGCCTGAATGATGTCGGTCTTGTTCTGCTCCAAATGGTTGAGCATACGGAACTCGCCGTAGTAGCCGCGCATATCTTTTTCGGAGAATTTGTGTTCGTTGACCTCATCTTTTTGCAGGGTGGAAGCGGAAATTGCCGCGTTGACCACCGGTTGCGGGATACGGATGAGGTAGTTGAGCGGGGAATAAATCACCGCGATAACGCCGAACAGCACAATCATCGTCACGATAGAGGGGAGACAGCCGCCAAATTGGCTGACACCCTCTTTTTCGTACAATTCCTGCTGTTTTTGCATCAGCTTTTGCTGGTCTTTGGCGTATTTTTTCTGGATACGTTCGAGACGCGGCGCGAGGCGCGCGCGATCCATCTGGCTCTTTTGGTTTTTGAGGGAAAGAGGGAAGAGGATGATACGCGTAATCAGCGTAAACAGAAAGATGGTCAGAAAATAGTTATGAAAGCCGATGTATTCGTAAACGACCCACATCAGCCACCCGAGGGGTTTCGCTAACAGTCCCATAAACGAGTTCCTCTCTGTTAATTTCAAAAGTTATTTCGATTTCGAATTCGAAGCGGAACGATTTTTCCGCTTAGCCTGTTCCCATGTTTCGGGAACGGGGTCGAGCCCGTACCCCCCGAACGGGTTACAGCGAAGAAGACGGCGCGCGGCAAGAAAACAGCCGCGGCAAACGCCGAAGCGCTCAATCGCTTCTTCCGCATAGTGCGAACAAGAGGGGGTAAAGCGGCATTCGCGCCCGATAAACGGGGAGAGATGTCTCTGATACCAATGAATCATGGCAAGGCAGATTTTTTTCATCTCGCATCCTCCGCATCGGCAAGAACGCCGAGGGATTTGAGGTGTGCGCGCATCACGCGCAACACCTCGTCCGATTTGACAAAAGCGGTGCGGGTGCGGGCGACGAATACAATATCGTAACCGTCGCGCACGTCACAGCGCAAAAGGCGGTACGCCGCGCGAATGACGCGGCGACAACGGCTCCGCTTGACGGCGGTGCCGACCTTTTTGCTCACGGTGATACCGACGCGCGTTTCGGCGCGTTTGGTTTTGCGGACATAGGTAACGAGCAACGGATGTACCTGCGATTTTCCGCGATAGTACAGCGTTTTGAAGTCCTTATTCTGATTTAGAACAGGAAAATCGCCCATGCCGTTACCACCGTTCTTTCTCCTGCTTACAACCTCTGAAACTCCGTGTATGTTCAAGGAATTTCAGAATTTGCCTCATTAAAAAAGAGCCACCCGAGTGCGAGTGGCCATTTTTTAATAGGTGAGTTGTTTTCTGCCTTTTGCTCTCCTGCGGGCCAAAACTTTGCGTCCGTTGGCGGTCGCCATCCGTTTGCGGAAACCGTGCTCCATCTTGCGATGACGCTTTTTCGGTTGATAGGTGCGGAACATAGTGAAAACTCCCCTTTCGATTTAAGGTTTTATGAAAGACGGGAGGGTTCCCGAATCTCTCAATTTCGTCCGAATTCCCGACGGGATTTCAGCAATAACCTATTATAAACCGAAGATTGCCCACTTGTCAACAAAAATTTCTGAAAAATTTTCCTCATAATAAGAAAAAAATGTTGAAAATCTTTTTTCTTTATGTTATACTCTAATTATTATTATAACTATAATTATATAAATAAAGGATTTTTTACATTTTTGCCGCTTTTTCGGCAAAAATTTTCGAAAATTTTTCTTGTTTCGTAAAAAAAGGAGTTACCGTTATGGAAAGTTTGCAAGAGGTATGGGGTGCCACCCTCGAAAAATTGAAAGAGCATCCGGAAATCAGCAGTACCGCTTTTGAAATGTGGATTGCGTGCATCGAACCGCGTGCGGTGGAGGAAAATGCGTTCGTCGTGTTTGTCAATTCTCCGTTTCAGCGGAACATTATCGAGCAACAGTACAAAGAAAAAATCTGCGAAGCTCTCGAAAACGTGTTGCAGTTCAAGTTGGACTTAAAAATTCTGTGCAACGAAATAGAGGAAGAAGACGCGCCGCTCGCGGTGTTCGGCAGCAACGACGAATTTACTTTCCAAACGTTCGTCGTGGGGGATGGCAACCGCTTTGCCACCGCCGCCGCCCAAGCGGTCGCCGCCAAACCGGCGATGCAGTACAACCCGCTGTTTATTTACGGTCATTCCGGTCTCGGAAAAACCCACTTGTTGTACGCTATCCGCAACGATATTTTGAACCGCGACCCGTCCATTAAAGTGGTGTACGTGACCGGCGAAACCTTTACAAACGAGTTTATTGAGGCACTCAACACCAAAACCATCCAATCGTTTATGGACAAATACCGCGAAGCGGACGTGTTGCTGATTGACGATATTCAATTTGTCGCCAAGACGGAGCGGACACAGGAAGAATTCTTCCATACGTTCGACTACCTCTACACCCACCACAAACAAATTGTCCTCACGTCCGACCGTCCGCCGAAAGAAATTGCCACGCTGACCGAGCGGTTGCGTACCCGCTTTGAGCAGGGATTGCTTGCGGATATTGCGGCTCCCGACCTCGAAACCCGTATTGTCATTGTTAAGCGCAAGGCGGAACAAGTCGGAATGCGCATTTCGAACGAGGTTTGCGACTACATCGCCACCCAACTGAAAACCAATATCCGTCAGTTGGAAGGGGTCGTGAAAAAGATGCGGGCGCAATATTTGCTGACGGGGGAGGCACCCACCCTCTCGTCGGCGCAAAACGCCATACGCGTCGTCAAAAACGCGCAAAACACCCCCATTACCATCGACCGCATCTTGGAAGAAGTCGGGCGTACCTTGTCGGTAACACCGGACGAAATCCGCTCCCAAAAGAGCACGGCCACTATCTCGCGTGCGCGCCAGACGGCGGTGAAAGTCATTCGCGAACTGACCGACCTCTCTCAAGCCGCTATCGGCAAAGAATTGGGCGGTCGCGACCACACGACGATTGTTTACTCCCTCTCCAAAGCGGAAGAACGGATGCAAAAAGACCCCGCTTATCGCGAAACGGTGGAGGATATCGTAAAAAACCTGAAATCGGGCAACTGAGTTTTCACCGATTTTTGTGGGGGAATGTCGGTGGATATTCCGCAAAATCTCCGTGAAAAATTTTGTCGATTTTCCCCGCGTTTTTTCACTTTTTCACCTGTAAAAATTCCACCGCATTTTCGCAGGATATTTTTCCACATTCTTCCACACATTCTACACCGAAAAACCGGAAAATTTTTCCCGCGACAATGCCTTTGAAATCAAGGGTTTTTCCTTTTTTCCCCGTCGTCCACGTCCCGACGATGATGACGAAAAGTAAAAATGGTTTTTATTGAGAACATTCATTGACGAAAGGATGTCGTTACAAAATGAAATTCGTATGTGAAAAATCCACTTTATTGGATGCGGTGAGCAAAGTCGGCCGCGCCGTTGCCACCAAAAGTTCGCACCCGTCGCTTGAAGGGATTTTGCTGAAAGCGGGCAATGCCTCGCTCTCCCTTTCGGGCTATGACTTGGAACTCGGTATTACCACCCGCATCGAAGCGAACGTGGAAGAACCGGGCAATATTGTACTGAATGCCAAATTGTTTGGGGATATCGTGCGCCGTTCGCCAAGCGATGACGTACAAGTAACGGTGGACGAAAAATTAAACGTCTATATTAAGAGCGGCAAAAGCGAATTTCACATTCTCGGCATCTCGGCGGCGGAATATCCCGAACTTCCCACCGTGGATGAAGGTGTCGGTTTTACCTTGCCGCAAAATACGCTCGGAAGTATGATTCGTCAAACCATTTTTGCGGTGTCGCAAAACGATTCCCGTCCGGTACATAAAGGTATTTTGTTCGAAATGGAAGACAATACGCTGCGCCTTGTGGCGGTAGACGGGTCGCGCTTGGCGCTTCGCTGTGAAAAAATCAACACCACCGAAGAAATGCGCTTTGTCATTCCAGGCAAAACGCTTTTGGAAGTGATTAAATTACTGAACGACGAAGAAACGCCTATCTCGCTTGCGGTCGGCCGCCGTCACGTGATTATGGAAATCAACGGTTATGCCGTCATTTCCCGCTTGCTTGAAGGGGAGTTTTTGTCGTATAAAAAAGCCATTCCGTCCGGTTTCGGCACGGTAATTCGCGTGAATACCCGCCAATTTATGGATGCGGTAGACCGCGCGTCGCTCGTTATCAGCGATTCGGTGATGTCGCCGCTCGTGTGTGCGTTTGAGGACGGCGAAATTAAACTTTCCTGCACCACTTCCACCGGTAGCGTAAGCGACAGCCTTGCCGCCAACGTCGAGGGCGAAGCGGTCGAAATCGGCTTTAACAGCCGCTATATTATGGATGCCCTGCGCAACACCGAATGCGACGAAATCCGCCTGGAAGTGAAAGGGGCGCTTTCGCCGATGAAAATTCTCCCCGTTGAGGGCGAAGATTTTCTCTTTATGGTGCTGCCGGTGCGCTTGAAAAAATGATGAAAGAAACGCGTGTACCGATTCAAACGGAGTTTATGAAACTCCAGGATCTTTTGAAATGGACGGGCGTCGCCCAGACGGGCGGTCACGCCAAAATATTGGTTCAGAACGGTTACGTCAAGGTCAACGGTGAAACGTGCCTGATGCGCGGCAAAAAACTGCGCCCGGGCGACCGTGTGACCGTAAACGACGTGGACGAAGCCTTTTTCGTGTGTGATGAGGAATAATCCATGCGGGTAGAAAAGCTTTGTTTAACCGATTTTCGCAATATTGCGCACGCGGAACTGTGTCCCGCGCCGGATATTAACGTGTTTATCGGCGAAAACGCGCAGGGGAAGACCAACGCGCTCGAAAGTTTGTGGTTATTTGCCGGTGGGCGCAGTTTTCGCGGTTCCAAAGACGCGGAACTGGTGCGGCTCGGCTGTGACCGCGCCCAAATCGAAGGACATTTTTTCACCGAGGGTCGCGCACAAGAAGCGGTGATTACGGTGGATAAACACCGCCACGTCTGTCTAAACGGCGTTGACCAGCCCGCCATGAACAAAATTGTCGGCAAATTTCCCGCGGTGGTCTTTTTTCCCGACCATCTGTTTTTGATAAAAGAAGGGCCGGAGGGTCGCCGCCGCTTTATGGATGCCGCTATTTGCCAAATTCGACCCGCGTATTTGCAGATTTTGGCGAACTACTCCCGCGTGCTGGAACAGCGCAACGCGCTTATCAAAAACCGCCGCAACGGGTTTGACAACGCGATGTGGGAGGTTTTTACCCTTAAATTGGCGCAATGCGGTCAACAAATTGTAAAAGAACGGCTAAATTATACAGAGCGTCTAAAATCTATTGCCGTTTTACAGTATAAAGGCTTGTCCGGCGGGCGAGAGGAACTGTCACTCGCTTACGAACCGCGGCAGGAATACGAAAAACTGTCCGAGCAGGAAATCGGCGAGCAGTTGTTCCGCTCGCTTGTTGAACACCGCCAAAACGATTTTGATGCCGGCTATACCACCGTTGGCCCGCACCGCGAAGACCTTGCTATTCAAATCGACGGCTTGTCCGCGCGCCATTTCGGCTCGCAGGGGCAACAACGCTCGGCGGTGCTGGCACTTAAACTGGCGGAAGCGGAAATTTTGAAAGACGCGGTGGGGGAAAGCCCGATGGTGCTCCTCGACGACGTGATGAGCGAACTGGATGCCGCGCGGCAGGAATACATCGTTACCCGCCTGAAAGACTGGCAGGTGTTTATCACTTGCTGTGACGGCGGCGCGGTGTTGCCGCAAATAGCGGGCAAAAGGTTTCACGTGAAACATGGCGAGATTACGGAAGTGGACACCACCGCCAAACCATAACCGCGGCAAAAACCGCCGCGGGAAACCGAGGAGAGACACCGAGGAGAGACTATGTACGTTTATTTAGGCGGCGACGCGGTTGCACGGGAACAAGACGTGGTGGGTATCTTTGATTTGGACAACACCACCGTTTCCAAGCATACCCGCGCGTTTTTGAGCGGAGCGGAAAAGGGCGGTAACGTGGTGACCACGACGTGGGATATCCCGAAAGCGTTTGTGGTGTGCGCCAAACCCGCCAAGGCAAAAACATCCGCGAACATCGCGAAATCCGCGTCACCGAAAGAGAAAACATCGGCGCAAACCGTCTTTTTAACGCAAATGGCGCCGGCAACGCTCCGCAAGCGGACGGCACTCGGTGAGCGCGACGTCCCGACAAAAGAAGCAAAAGAACGGTAAGTAAGGCAACCCTTTTATCGTAGAGAAAACGGAGGCATTCCTATGAGCACAGAACAAGAAAACATGAACCTGACCGCAACCGAGGAGTATGACGAAAGCCAAATCCAGGTGTTGGAAGGCTTGGATGCGGTGCGCAAACGTCCCGGTATGTATATCGGTTCGACCGGGCCGCGCGGGCTTCACCATCTTGTGTATGAGATTGTGGACAACTCGATTGACGAGGCGCTCGCGGGCTTTTGTACCGACATCGACGTGGAAATCCTGCCGGGAGATATTATCACCGTGCGGGACAACGGGCGCGGTATTCCGGTCGGTATTAACGAGAAATTGGGATTGCCCTCTGTCACCGTCGTGTTGACGGTGCTCCACGCCGGCGGTAAATTCGGCGGCGGCGGATACAAAGTTGCGGGCGGTCTGCACGGCGTCGGTTCGTCGGTCGTGAACGCGCTGTCCGAATGGCTGGAAATCGAGGTTTCCCGCGAGGGACACGTCTACGCCCAGCGGTTTGAGCGCGGCAAGCCGGTCAACGATTTGACCGTCATTGCCGATACCGACCAAACGGGCACGTTTGTGCGCTTTAAGCCGGATGCGGACATTTTTACCGATACCACCGAATACGACTTTGAAACGCTGCAAAAACGCTTGCGCGAGCAGGCGTTCCTGAACGCCGGTCTGCGCATTACGCTGACCGACCGCCGCGAAGAAGAAAACATCCGCTCGGAGGAGTATTGCTATGAGGGCGGTATTTCCTCTTTTGTGGAATATATGATTAAAACCCGCGGTTATACGCCGCTGCACAACGACGTGATTCACATTTCCATCGGTGACGGCGATTCGGTGGCGGAAGTGGCGTTGCAATACAACGACAGTTACAACGAAACGGTCATTTCCTTTGCCAACAATATGCACACGGTGGACGGCGGTACCCACGAGCAGGCGTTCAAAAACGCTATTCAGCGCATTTTCAACAACTACGCGCGGCAGTACAAACTGCTGAAAGACAACGACTCGAACCTGAAAGGGGACGACGTGCGCGAGGGGTTGACCGCGGTAGTCAGTGTGAAGTTGACCGATGCCCAGTTTGAGAGCCAGACCAAAGCAAAACTCGGCAACACCGCCATCGGTACGCTGGTTACGAAACTCTTAAACGAGAAATTGACCGCGTATTTAGAGGAAAATCCCGCCACGGCGCGCGCAATTTTGGAAAAATCCATCAATGCGGCGCGGGTGCGCGAGGCGGCGCAAAAAGCGCGCGAAAACGCCCGCAAGAAAACGGGGCTCGGCTCGATGCGGATGCCGGAAAAACTGGCGGACTGCATTTGGAAAGACCCCGAACGCACCGAACTGTTTATCGTGGAGGGCGACTCGGCAGGCGGCTCGGCAATCGAGGGCCGCGACCGCAACTACCAGGCGATTTTGTCCCTGTGGGGTAAGATGCTCAACGTCGAAAAAGCCCGTATCGACAAGGTGTACGGAAACGACAAACTGACGCCGATTATCTTGGCGCTCGGTTGCGGTATCGGCGAGGAATTCGACCTTGAAAAACTGCGCTACGGCAAAGTGGTTATTATGGCGGATGCCGACGTGGACGGCGCGCATATCAGCACCCTGCTTCTCACGTTCTTCTTCCGCTTTATGCGCCCGCTTATCACCGAGGGTCACGTGTATATCGCGCAACCGCCGCTGTTTAAGGTGTCGAAAGGCAAGCAGATGTTCTACGCCTTCTCGGACGACGAGCGCGACCGCTATATCGCCGAACTGGGCGGCTCTGCCGACGTGCAGCGCTACAAAGGTCTCGGTGAAATGGACCCGACCCAGTTGTGGGAGACCACCCTTGACCCGGCGTTCCGCACCCTGCTTCGCGTGTCGCTGGAAGATGCCGCCGAGGCGGACGAGACCTTCTCGATTTTGATGGGCGAGAAAGTGGAGCCGCGCCGCAACTTTATTGAGAAAAACGCCCGCTACGTCGAGAATTTGGATGTGTAAGTATGGACGAAAAGTTGAATTTGACGGCAGAAACGGCGGAGTCGGACGAATTGGCAACCGCCGCGCCGGAAACGGATGAAAATGTTTCACGTGAAACGGAAACTGCCGAAAATGTCGAAAATAGCGAAAAAACCGAAAAATCGGCGCTTTGGACGGCGGAATACGTGCTGAATGAAGCGGAGATGACCCGCTTTGTCGATTGCTCCGGCGTGATTACCGGAAAGAAGAAAACGCTGGTGCAAGGCGTGCTGGCGGCGCTTTTGTGTGTTGTCAACATCATTTCGTATGCGACCGGCGGTCGAAAAATGCCGCTCTTTTTGGCGATTGTTTGCGCGGTGCTGTGCGGGATGGTGTTCGTGACCCCGTGGTACGCCCGCAGAAACTTGCTGAAAGAGTTGAAAATTGCGGCGGAGCAGGGGAGACCCACTCGCCTTTCGGGAAGCGAAACGGCGCTCTCGTTCGGCGCGGGCGAGGATTTGCTCTCGTATGAATTCGACCAAGTGGCGGTGAAACGGTACGGCGACCTTATAACGCTGGCCCTGCCCGACAAACAGATGGTGTGCGTGCCCGAACGCGCCGTGCCCGCCGACGGATGGGAAGCGCTGTGCGCCCACGTTATCGAACAAGATTAACGGTTCACAACATACGCAAAGTATTCGCAGAGTAGGCGTAACACTTCTCCGGAAAGGAGAGTTTTATGGAATTTATGAATACATCATCGACACAACCGCAGCCGCAACCGCAACCGCAGCAGCAACCGCAACCGCAGCAGCCGCCGGTGCCGCCAACGGCAGCGACGCCTGCCGTTGCGCCCACCGTCCCGCCCGCCGCGCTGTCTACGGTAGTGGCGGCGCCCGTGTCGAAAAACCTAAAACGGGAAATCCGCGCACGTCGCGGACGTCCCACCCTTATTTTTACCGTGTTGGTGGCATTGCTCGTCGCGGCGATGTTCTTTAACGGCATCTATTCGATGCCGGACGGCGGTTCGTCCAAGGCTTCGCTGTATGCGATGGTCGCGGCGCTCGGTATTGTCATCGTATGGAAACTGACGATGATTTTTCTCGATTTCGGCAAACCGAAACCGATGGCGACCGATTATTTGCGCGTCAACGAGGTGTACGAGCAAGGCGCGATGTCTACAAGCGCGATGAACCGCGTGGTCATTCCGTTTGACGAAGTGACCGCGTTTGTGGAAACGCAGCATTGGTTGGCGCTTTGCGGTAAAACGGGCGAAATCGTCTGGTTGGCAAGCGACCTCACGCCCGCGCAGGCGCAAAACCTGCTTTCGGTGCTCGCGGCGCACTTGCCGCAAACGGTGTTTACCCGCAAAGCGTCGTTGCTCCCGTGCAAACCGCTTGACGAAGCGCCGCCGCCCGCCATTGCCCTTGCGCCGTCGCTCGAAACCCTGCCGGCGGCGTGGTCGGCAAAAGCCGCCGTCGCGCGCGGGTTTGCGGCAATGCTCAAACGCGGCGCACCGCTGTTCTTTTTGATGTCTATGGCGCTTGCAAACGCGCTGTGTGATGGGGTTGGCTGGTTTTCCGCCGACCCGATGGCAGGGCGATTTATCTTGATGGCGGCGGGCGCGCTTTTGTGCGCCGGCCTCGGCTGGGCGCTTGTCGCGTGGGAACAGACAACCGCCACGCGTGCCGCCAACCAAAACGAAGTGTGCTTGCACCTGCTCGCCGATGGCGTGCGGATACAGGACGGCGCGGAATTTACCGTGCTCCCGCGCGCGGAGTTGCAGAGCCACCGCGACAAAAACGGCGCGCTCAACATTCCGCTCGGCAACCGCGTGTTGACCGTGGCGTACCCCGTTTTCAGCCGCAGTACCGCGGCACACGACTTTTTCAAATCGTAATAAATTGCATTTAATATACGAATTGTATAGACACTTGGCAGGAGGAGATTCAATATGCCGGAAAATACCAACCTTCCCGAAAACGAACAGGTCGTCCCGGAGACGGCAGGCAAGGTGATGGACGTTGACCTGGACAGCGAGATGCGCAAACGCTTTCTCGAATATTCCATGTCGGTCATCGTGTCCCGTGCGCTTCCCGACGTGCGTGACGGCTTAAAACCCGTTCACCGCCGCATTTTGTACACGATGCACGAAAACAGCCTGACCCCGGACAAAGCCTATCGCAAATGCGCCGACACGGTCGGTGCGGTGCTCGGTCGCTATCACCCGCACGGTGACGCGTCGGTGTACGATGCGATGGTGCGCTTGGCGCAGGATTTTGCTATGCGCTATCCGTTGGTGGACGGCCACGGTAACTTCGGTTCGATTGACGGTCACCCTGCCGCCGCTTACCGCTATACCGAGTCGCGTATGAACCGGATGAGTATGGATATGCTCGCCAATATCGAAAAAGATACGGTGGATTTCGTTTCCAACTACGACGACCGCCTGAAAGAGCCGGTGGTGCTGCCTTCCCGCTTCCCGAACCTTATCGTGAACGGGTCGACGGGTATCGCGGTCGGTATGGCGACCAACATCCCGTCGCACAACTTGTGCGAAGTGGTGGACGGTATCTGCTTCCTTATCGACAACCCCGATGCCGAACTTCCCGAACTGATGGAATACGTCAAAGGCCCGGATTTCCCGACCGGCGGCGTGATTATGGGCTATTCCGGTATTCGCGCGGCGTATGCGACCGGTCGCGGTCACATTGCGGTGCGCGCGCGTGCCGCGATTGAGGAAATGCCCAACGGCCGCTTCCAAATTATCGTGACCGAGATTCCGTATCAGGTCAACAAACTGAATTTGGTGAAATCCATCATCGAAATGGCGGACGAAAAACGCATTGAGGGTATCCACGACGTGGTGGACTATTCCAGCCGCGAGGGGATGCGTATCGTTATCGAACTGAAAAAGGACGCCAATCCCCAAGTGGTGCTCAACAAACTGTATGCGTACACGCAAATGCAGGTCACGTTCGGTGCGATTTTGCTCGCGCTTGTCAACGGCGAGCCGAAAATCCTCACCCTCAAACAGATTTTGGAGGAATACATCAAGTTCCAGCGCGAAATTATCACCCGCCGCACGCAATTTGACTTGAACAAGGCGCTGGACAAAGCGCATATTTGGGAAGCGCTGAAAACCACGTGCGACCACATCGACGAGGTGATTGCGATTATCCGCGGCGCCAAAGACCAGCCGGAAGCGAAAATCAAGTTGATGGAACGCTTCGGGTTCGATGACGTGCAGGCGGACGCTATCGTGAAAATGCGTCTCGGGCAGTTGTCCGGGCTCGGTCGGCAGGAGATTGAGGACGAACTCAACCGCCTGCACGTGCTCATTGCCGAGTTGCAGGGCATTTTGGCGGACGACCGCAAGATTATGGAAATCGTCAAGGACGAATGCCGCAAAATGGCGGATAAGTACGGCGACGAGCGCCGCACGTCCATTTCCCCGGTGGAGGGCGAGGTGGACATCGAAGACCTCATCCCCGAGGAGGAGTGCCTGCTTACGCTCACCCGCCGCGGCTATATCAAACGCCAGGCGATGGACGTGTACGCGACCCAGCGCCGCGGCGGTCGCGGCCGCAAAGGGGTTGCGACCCGCGACGAGGAC
>JAZRYM010000058.1:0-43734 GCA_045600765.1 Acutalibacteraceae bacterium
ACTTTGCCGTTTAAGCCCGCTTTCTCGAATTCATCGCGCAAAATCGCATCCGATTCGCGCACCATGGCGAGGCGCTCGCGGGTAATCGCGCCGAGGCAGCGCACGCCGAGTCCGGGGCCGGGGAACGGTTGACGGAAGACCATCGAATCGGGCAGTCCGAGCGCTTTACCGCAGGCGCGGACTTCGTCTTTGAACAGATATTTGAGCGGCTCAACGAGCTCAAATTGCAAATCTTTCGGAAGACCGCCGACGTTATGGTGCGCTTTGACGGCTTTACCCGTTTTGGTACCGCTTTCCACGATGTCGGGGTAGATGGTGCCCTGCGCGAGGAATTCAATGCCTTTGAGTTTTTTGGCTTCCTCGGCGAAGATGTCAATAAACTCTTTGCCGATGATTTTGCGTTTTTTCTCGGGGTTTTTCACACCCGCCAATTTATCCAGATAGCGGTCGGTCGCATCCACATACACGACGTTGGCTTTGTACTGGTCGCGGAAGACTTTCAGCACGCTTTCGCTCTCATTTTTACGCATCAAACCGTGGTTGACGTGGACGGTATGCAGTTGGTTGCCGATGGCTTTAAGCAGCAGGGCGGCAACAACGGAAGAATCGACACCGCCGGAAAGGGCGAGAAGCACCTTTTTCTTGCCCACTTGGGCGCGGATGGCTTCCACTTGGTCGGCGATGAAGTTGTCCATATTCCAGTTTTTCTCCGCCTTGCAGGTCTTAAAGAGAAACGTTTTCAGCACGGCGGCGAGTTTCGCATCGGACGACGGGAGTTTTTTCACGTCGGTCGGGTGCTTTTTCGTTTTGTGGTCGATGACGAGCACGGGCGTGCCGCAGTCATAGACAAAATCTTTGACGGCGACGGGTTTGCCGTTCAGCACGTTGTTCGGGCCGCCGTTCACGATGATACCGCGGAGGTTTTTCTGCGCGAGCAGTTCCTCTTTTTTGATGTCGTGGGGATAGATTTCGCTATACACACCGAGGGCGCGGATAGCGCGGGCGAGGCGGGAGTTTTCCTCCGAGCCAACGTCCAAAATGGCGATGAGATCTTGTTTCATTGGAACGTCCTTCTTTCTTATATCAAAAAATTAAAAAACACGGTTAGGGGAGGACAGGTTGCCTTTTTTGCGGGGCTTATTTGTCCTCTTTCACGTCGCGAAGTGCTTCGGCGAACAACTCTTTATCCTCCGCCTTATGCACGCACACGGCGGACAACCACGCGAGCACCGGAATGCACACGGGGAGAATGTGGCGGGAGAGGAGTTTGAGCGATGTCAGGCGGAATTCGCCGGTCACGGAGAGCGAAACGGCGCCGCTCGGATGCATACAGCAGGTATAGATGCCGAACGCGCCCGCCAAGAACAAGACGGCGGCGACAATCATCAGAATATAGGACAGTTTGCGCTTGTTTTTGTGGAAGAAGATGAGGCCCGCGAGCATCAGCACCGCGGCAACGGAAATCGCCGCAAGAACGAGGGGAAAACCGGGGATATTCACAAGGCGGTTGCTTTCGTTGGTGTCGACAAACAGCGAGGCAAACACGAGAAGCAACGGATAAAACAACCCGTCGATTGCTTCCGCTACCCACGCGAGAACCAACAAAATTTTCGACAAAACGCGCATTTTCGACGTCCTTTCTTGCAAAATGAAATGGAAAACAGGCAGGGGTTGCCTGCCTATTTTAACCGATTATTTTCGATGGTATCCGGTGCGGCGGTCGTCGCCGGCTTTTTTCATACCGGAGAGTTTTTCGTCGCTGTCCTGTTTGAAGCGGGACATCATTTCCTCAAACGAGCCGGAATTGCTCTTGCGGGGTTCCCACGTGGCATCGCCGGGACGGGTAACCGGTTCGGCGGCGGGACGGGGAGCGCGTTTGCGCGTAGCGGTTTCCCGTTTGCCGTCCGCGGGAGCGGAGCGGGGACGACGGGCGGTCTTGTCGGGTGCTTCGGCTTTTTTAATGGAAAGAGCGATTTTGCCGTTTTCTTCCACCGAGAGGACTTTCACTTTGACAGTTTGACCCTCGGTCAAATGCTCGTGAATGTCGTTGACAAAAGAGGACGAGACCTCCGAAATGTGCACCATACCGGTGACACCGTCCGCTACCTCGACAAACGCGCCGAAATTGGCAATGCCGGTGACTTTGCCCTCTAAAACCGAACCCACTTCAAGTTGCATACTGTTTCCTGCCTTCTGTTAGGGAATTTCAACATAAATATCTGCGTTGGGTTTGACGTACCCATTTTCGCGTGCCTGCTGGTCAAGATAGTCGTCTTTGTGATCGAGCTTGCTTTGAAGGTCTTCGTTCAAATTTTGGTATTCGCGAATTTGCGCTTGTTTTTGGTCAATCACTACCTGCTTTTCGTTCATCTGCATTTGCAGATTGACGAACATCACCACAAGATATAACGCGAGCAACACGAGCGCAAAGCGAATCAAAAGACTTTTTTTCTTTTTCATAAACAACATCCTTTTGCGTGTTGAGAAGAACGATTTTCGTGTTGAAACGATGAAATACTACTTGCGCTTATTATATAGTAATCCTCTCTTGGATTTCAATAGGTTTTTGAAAAAAATTTCAGATTTTTTTACTTTTTTTTGCAACTTTACACCGACAAGACCAAAAAGCCGACGGATTGTGCCCTTGACGACATTTCCCACGACAAAAATCGGGCGAAAAAGAAGAGAAAATCCACGGCAAATCGGAATTTCCAACAGCTGTTTCCAACAAAAAAATCCCGCCGCCGTTCCGCCGAATATCCAAAAACGCGGACGGCCGTCGGTGAGCGAAAGGGACAAAAGAAACAGTCCGACGGAAGACCAAAAATATAAAGAAATATCGGCAATGGCGCGGGCAAGCGGGTGGCGGAGTTGTCGCGAAAAAAGGTGGGAAACGAGGGTGAAAAGCGCTCCGCAAATCACCCCGTAACCGACACATAAAAAAGCGGTGTAGAGGGCTTTTTCGTTGTTGACAAGTTCCATTTTTGCGGCATCCTTTCAGCGGAACAATTTGCCGAACACGCCGGATTTTTCGCCGCCGTCGCCGACGTAACCGAGGGCGTGCACCGTGCCTTTTAGTATCACATTTCCCGCTTCTACATCCATCGCTTCGACACGCAGATTTTCGCCTTTTACACACAGCCGTCCACACGTCGTATCGAAGACGGCGCCCGCCTCGTCGAACCGTTTGACGTCGGTGATGCCGGAGAGGGACAGCTGTCGCCGATTTTTCAGCGTGAGCGTTTGCTCGCGTTCCGCTTGTTCGCCGCCCGCAAAGTGTTTTGTGTCCATAGAAAAGCCTCCTTTGTGGTTTACAGTATGCGGGCGCGAGGAGGGATTATACCATTCCAACGACGATTTTCGTCGGTGTAACCCGCGAAAAGGGGGCAAATTTGACTTTTTTTGAGAAAATTTTCGTTTAAGGTATTGACTTTATTTATAGGATGTGCGAAAATAGGGAAAATCGGACATCTATATGCGCGTGCGCAACTATATTTATAGAGGGCGCAACGAGCGGTGTTCCGAAAATTTTTTCGGTGGGGTGTAACTTTTTCCGAGAGGGGCAGGTGTTGATGTTGAACGGCGAAGAAATCGTTCGCACATATTCTGACATGGTGTATAAAATCGCCATGCGGTATATGCACAACACGGCCGACGCGGAAGACGTTTATTCCGAAACGTTTTTGGCGTATTTCAAGAAAGAGCGAACATTCGAAAGCGAGGAGCACCGCAAAGCGTGGCTTATCCGCGTCACCATCAACTGTGCCAAGGATATGCTGTCCGGTCGGACGTACGACGCGGAGTTGGACGAAGGCTTGACCGACGACAAGTCCGAACGCACGGAAAACGACGAGATACTCGATTTGCGGCGCGCCATCAAAAACCTGCCCGAAGCCCAACGGGAGGTTATCACGCTGTTCTATCTGCAAGATTTGAAAATCAAGGAGATTGCCGAAATCCTCGGCAAGCCGGAAAACACGGTCAAAGTTACGCTGATGCGGGCAAGAGAAGCACTCAAAAAGCAGTTAGAGGGATGATGGTATGACACCGAAAGAAAAATTGGCAAGAGCCGTCGGCGAGCCGAAAGGTGCGCCGCGGGAACTGACCGAGAGTATGGTCGCCACTGTTCGCGCCATTGAAAAAGGGCGCGAGGCGGAAAAGGGATTAAAAGCGCTCGGCAACAGCGCACCGTCGGGCAACATAAGAGATTTGGCGGCGGTTGCCGCCGTCGGCAGATTGGCGCAGAATAATCGCCTGCCCGCCGACGCGGACGTGGAAAAACTTGCCGCGGAGATGAAAGGCCTTCCGGCGTTTAACGAACTGGCAAGTCGCTCGCCCGTCGAGGTGCAACACGATTTGGAAAGCGGCAAGTTTACCGACGACTTGACCCGTGCGGCGCAAACCGCCGTAGAGGGTATGACCCTCAACACACAGCCTGCGCTGAACAAGTCGGAACCGGACGAGCCGGAACTGAATGTGCCGGAAAAGCAAGCCCCGTTGATGTAACCCCGTAACGTTGGTTTTTTTTGCAGCAATGCAAATTAAATAGAAATTCTTTTTAGGAGGAACAAACAATGAACAAACTCAGCAAAAAACTCACCGCGAAACAACTGACCGCTCGCATCGGTGCCGTGATGACCACCGCCCTGATGATGAGCATGACCGTCCTGGCGGACGGCCAAGAACTCGAGAAGATCACCCAGCCGATTATCGAACTGCTCCGCTCCATTATGGGCGTGGCGCTCGGTGTTGTCGTTGCTGTCGGTGCTCTGTACTGCATCGTGCTCGGCGTGAAATTCGCCAAAGCCGAAGAGCCGCAGGACCGTGAGAAAGCGAAATCCCACTTGCAGAACGCCGTTATCGGCTTCGTGCTCATCTTCGTGTTGATTCTCGCCCTGTATCTCCTCACCCCGATTCTTGCTGATTGGGTCAACGAAGGTGTCGATTCCAACGTCATTGATACCAGCAAACTGTAAAATTCCCTTTGAGAGACTATTGTTTGCCGAATCCGTGAAATAACGGCAGGCAAGCGAAAGGATGAAGTGAAATGAAAGCTATTCTTAACTGTGTAAAATCGAATATGCGGCGTTTGCTCGCCTTCTCGCTTGCCTGCCTTACGGCGGCTTCGGCTCTTGCCGTCTTTACCGCTCCGGTATCGGCGGCGTCTGCTGACGAAATGCAGACACTCTACAAATGGACCCGCGTGCAGTCGAAAACCGAGCTTGAGGCGATTAAGGGCAAAAATGTGCCCGTTCTCCTTTGCTGGGAAGACCCGCTTGCCGAGCGCCGTTACGTTGCGCAAGGACGCGACAGCAAGGATGCCGCTTCCGGGGAGTCCTTTTACCGTGACGGCCGTCACGGCGGTAACGACTGGTATGCGTATATGCCGGACGAAATGGAAGAAGCGTACAAAGAGTATTTCAAAAAAAATCTCCGTTCCGGCAGCGGCAGTTTTGAAAGCGATTTGGCAGTCAATGGCGGTTGGGAATACAACCTCAAAAGCTTTTACAACAACGTGGTAGCTAAAAGCAAAGAGCCGTGGGCTTCGAGTCCTGCCTGCTTGCGCTTTTGGACCGACTTTCTTCGTGATAACCAGACAGTGATTGGCCATTGGAAAGGCAAAAGCCTTGACACTATGCCGGAGGTAGCGTATGACGCGGATACATTCTATACGGAGAAGAATGTCAGCAACTGGACGATGGATGTCGGGAATGACGTCACCAACGGAAAGGTGAAGGTCAATTTTAAGTCAGATGGCATGTATTTGGGATACGGCCCTGCCATTCGTGAATACAATAACAAGCGTTTGGATTGGACCGACAGCAAAATAAAAAAAGGTGCCCATAATATGTCTCAGGTCATCGACTTTGAGCTGTGTCCGGCGGACTGCGGGGATAAGCGCTCCAAGTATACCGACGAGGGCAAAGTACAGCTCGTGTGCGATATTGGTTCTACCTCTGCCAAATGCGGCCTGTGCTTTGATGATAATCGCTTTGACCTGCTGTTTAACGACGAAGACTTTTATTCGTCCTATCTGGATGTTACCCGGAAAAACCATTCGAACGATGAGTGCTATTTCAGTAACTTCACCTTGTTTTACGGGGAACAGACCAAAATTCAACTTCTCAAGGGCGATTACACGGTTCAAAAGGGCGAAATTCTGAACGCGGACGAAAATCTCCGTATTGCGCCGGGTGCGCGTCTGTTGGTTGAACCCGGTGGGACAATCACAGTGACCGGCGTGTTGGTGAATGACGGCGTTATCGACAACTGCGGAACGGTTGTTGTCAACGAAAAATCTTCGATTGTCTCAAGCCTTGTCAACGCTTCGAATCCCTCCAAGGACAAAGAGGCGGGGACTATCAGCTGTTATGGGGGTACGGCGAGCTTTTCGGGCACATTCTATCGCCAGTACGTCAAGAAAGCGACAGAGGAATACGAAAAAGAGCTGAAAGAAAAGAGAGACGCTGCCGATGCGTTGCTTTCGGAATACAGTGCCGCTTGGGAAAACCTCAAATATTGGATGGGCATATATAACAACGCGGTAAGCAGCGGAAACCAATCTATGATTAATACGGCGTATGGTCACTACCAAACCGCCGAAGAGAATTACAATGCGGTGGCCGAAAGGTATGAACCGCTGAATGAAGCGGCGATTAACTATGAGGAGTCGCGTGACAAAATCATCCGCGACAAAATTGCTGCCTATAAGACGGGTGACGAGAAGACGGAATACACCGATTGTGCCGGCGACCTTATCATCTTGAAAAAGGGCGGCATCTATATGAGCAACAACCCTAACTGCATGGTGAATATTTATGGGGGAGGAACCTTCCTGAATCTGGGTACCTTGGTGACGACCAACGGTATGAATGTTGACGGCGGCGAGGTGCGCAACAAAAAGGGCGCTTACATCTTCTCCGGCTGTTATATGTCGAAATCGATTGCCAGCGCGGTGTCGGTTCGCGGCTCGGGCGCCTCTTCCACCATTATCGGTATGGAGAAAACAAAGGCGGGCGCTTGCAGTTACGGGTACAGCGACTATTATCTGGAAAACGAAGGCACGATTTTGATACAGGGTAGCAGTAAGTTTACCAATTCCGACACCCATGTGTCCGGAAGCGGTATGCTGGAAACCTATAACGGCTAATGGCGATTAAGCCATTCTATAATTTTGAAAACGACGCTCGGGCGGGGATTCTCCGCCCGAGCTTAAAGCGGAAAGCGGGGCATCTTCTATGATGGACAAAATCAAAGAATGGGTGAAAAACCTGCCCACAGACAAATTGACTGCGTATGGTATCGTGGCGTTTGTCGGGGCGGGTCTTTTGGGCTTTCTGCTGCGAAATATTGTGAGCAGTATGGGGTCGATTATTCACGGTGACGGATTCCATCTGCAATGGAGTTATCTGTGGCATCTGAAAACCTGGTTGACCGGCTTTTTGATTGTGGCAATCATTATGCTTGTGGTGCTGGTGGGCAGCAACTTCGGTCGCGGCAAAGGGTTGATGGGCAAAGGCAAGAACGGCGACGTGGAATCCGTGCTCGAAAACAGCCGCTATATGACCGAAAGAGAGCGGGATAAACTGTTTACCCCGTTGACCTACGATATGCTGCCGGATGCCAAGAAAGACGGTGCGCCGCTTCGCGCTATCGTGGACAAAAAAGGCGAAATGCACATCAATATGATGTCCGGCGCGCACGCGCTCGTCATCGGTTCGACCGGTTCCGGTAAAACGACCACCTTTATCAACCCGATGATTCAGCTTATCGGCGCAACCAACTGCGGGTCGAGTATGGTTATGACCGACCCGAAAGGCGAATTGTTCGATATGCACTCGAAATTCCTCAAAGAGCGCGGCTACGACGTGATGGTGCTCGATTTGCGCGACACCTATTCGTCCTCGCGCTGGAATCCGCTTGACCCGATTTGGGATATGTATCAGGAATTCTGCGAAACGGGCAAGGATATCCTTGTTCATCGCGACGATATTGAGGAATATACGAGCCTGAAACGGATGGACGACGTGCCTGCCGGCGAGGTTTGGTGCGAGTGGAACGGCAAAGCGTACACCGACCTCATCCATTGCCAAGACGACGTGTCCGTGGCGAAACAGCGCATTTACGACGAGATGTATGAGGATTTGAACGACCTTATCTCCGGTATTTGCCCGATTACCAACGAAAAAGACCCGCTTTGGGAAAAGGGTGCGCGTTCCATTATCCTTGCGACCTGCCTCGCTATGCTGGAAGACAGCCAGGATAAACGTCTCGGTATGACCAAAGAGAAATTTAATTTCTTTAACTTGAACAAAATCCTCACCAACAGCGAGAAAAACTATATCCACTTAAAACGCTATTTTGAGGGAAGAAGCAAGCTCTCCCAAGCGGTTTCTCTGTCCCGTCAGGTGCTGGCGGCGGCGGATCAAACGCTTTCGAGCTATATGTCCATTACCTTTGATAAATTGAATATTTTCAACGACCGCGGCATTTGCGGACTGACTTCGGCAACGGATATCCACGCCGAACAGTTCGCCGAACGTCCGACGGCGTTGTTCCTTAAAATCCCGGACGAAAAAGATACCCGTCACGGGCTCGCTTCGCTGTTTATTTTGAGCCTCTATAAAGGGTTAATTAAAGTCGCGTCCGCGCGCGAGGATTTGTCGCTCCCGCGTAACGTGTATTTTATCCTCGATGAGTTCGGTAATATGCCGCGTATCGAGAAATTCGACAAGATGATTACCGTCGGTCGTAGCCGTAAAATTTGGTTTAATATGGTCGTGCAGAGTTACGCCCAGCTCAACAACATCTACGGCGAGGGCGTGGCGGACGTTGTGAAATCCAACTGCGCGCTGAAAATGTTTATCGGTTCTAACGATATCGGTACGTGTAAAGAGTTCTCGGAGCTGTGCGGTAACAAAACCGTGCGCACCACCTCTACGTCGGCGGGTCTCGGCTCGAAAGACGGCGATATGAACGTCAGCAACCAGTTGCAGACCCGTCCGCTTATCTATCCGTCGGATTTGCAAAAACTGAACAACAAAACTTCGACGGGTAACGCCATTATCGTGACTTTCGGTAACTACCCGCTGATGACTAAGTACACCCCGTCGTACAAATGCGATTTTTATCAGTTCGGACGTATGAATTTGGACGAAATTCGGTCTCATGTGTTCCGCGCGGATGATGCGTTTTACGACATCAAGGCACGGAACGCCACCGTGCTGAAACAGTAAGGGGGATGGGAGTATGAAGAAAACAGCGGCGCTGTTGTTGGCGCTGATGCTTTGTCTGACAGTCGGGTTTTCCGCCGCCGCCTATGTGGTGGATACGGAAGAACTCGACCCGTATACCGGCGAGCCTTTGAGCAAATATTCCGAAAGCGGGAACGAGGGCGGCTATTCTCGCGTGGTTGTCAACGATACGACCCAGTATGACCGGGATAAAAAGATGTTTGCTTATGAAAACGCCGCGGTGTCACCCAGCAGTTTTTATGCCACCGTGGCAGACGGTATGTTCGTGACCGAGCCGGTGAAAATTCAAGTTCCCAACGGTGTCGTGCCTACGCTGTATTTGGACGGAAACGAAGTGCCGGAAGCGAATTACGATCGCATTGAGGAGCCGGGAGCCTATGTGTTGCAGGCGACGGGTACCTCCTCTCGCTCTGAACAGATTCTTACTTTCACGATTTTGAAAAAAACTACCGGGAAGCTTGAAACTTTTACGGTTCCCGAGGGGTTTTCTATTACAGATGCCCGTTTAGACGGCGCGCTGACGAGCCGTACCGCCTCTTCGGTGGATATGACCGAGGAAGGAAGCTACGCGGTGCACTACCGTTGCAACGAGACCCACACCCTCTATGAATTAGAGATTGAGGTGGACCACACGCCGCCGACGTTGAAACTGGAAGCGGTGAAAGATAACGTCGCCAAAGGCCCGGTGGATATTTCCGATATGGAAGAGGGCGTGACCGCGTCTATTAAGTTGGGCAACCGCGTCATCAGCGCCAAAGACAAGCTGAGTCAAAGCGGTGTGTACCATATCGTGTTGACCGATCAAGCCGGCAATAAAACGACCTATTCGTTCCGTATATTGATGTATTTCAATTTGTCTTCCATCGGATTTATCCTCCTTTTGTTGGCGGCGGTTGCGGCGCTGATTATCTATCTCGTGGTTTCCCGCAACAAATTGCGCGTGCGTTAATCGGCGCATATTCACAAACATTCACAAAGAAGGGAGAGCGTTAAGATATGTATAAATTCTTGGGCATTTTGGGCCTTTTTGACGTGTTTGACAGCGTTGTTGACTGGTTTGAAAGTGCATTTGACTCAATTGCCGATGCTATCGGCAGTGCTATCCTTGACGCGATCAAAGAAGGCATCGGTTGGGTCTGTTATTATTTGACCTGTGCTTGGTGCGATATCATCAAAGCGGCCTATGCGGTGTTCGCGGTGTTCGCGGGTATCAGCAAGGTGCAGATGAAAGAGGATTTTACATACCTGACGAACCTATTCTTTGAGAATGAGGCTATCAACGGCATTTATTGGGGTATGGTGATGATTG
Source organism: Acutalibacteraceae bacterium (assembly GCA_045600765.1). Lineage (GTDB taxonomy): Bacteria > Bacillota > Clostridia > Oscillospirales > Acutalibacteraceae > RGIG426. The sequence continues at coordinate 10,564 of JAZRYM010000058.1, forward strand.
GCGCAGTACTCGCCGTGGTGTTCACCATCATTGCCGTTGTGCGTAAGATGTTCGACATCAACGACAAACAACAGCAGTCGCTCGGTCAAGTGATTGGCGGCTTGCTCAAAAGCTTGTTCGTGATGATTACGCTGACCGCCGTGATGTCGGTGGCGATGTCTTTCACCAACATCCTTGTCGAGCGCGTCAGTTATGTGTTTGACCAAAACAAATCGTTGACCGAACGAAGCAGTATTGAGTTTTCCGATGATGAATTCGCCGCGATGGCGCGTATTTTCAATACGATTGGTAACTATTCGCTGAACCCCTCGTATAACCAGCGTTTTAACCTAAACAGCTGTTATAACGAGTTGCGTCCCGATTTGTTGTATTTACAACAAAAGGGCGTATTTGACCTTGTATATCCCACAAAGGACGAAAACGGAAATGATGCGCCTACGTGGCAGAGTGAACTGGAGCAATTAGTGTATGCCGCCAGCCCCGAAAAAGAGCTGGATTTGGACCTCTATTACGTGGAATCGTCGAACGTGTTGATTCGGATTATGAACACACTGCACACGAATGCCGATTTCCGTCCGCTCGAAAGTTTCAAAAAAGAATATACCACCGCAGACAGCGCTTCGCTTGACCGCGTCGTGTTCCTTATGGGTACGATGAAAGCGGCGAAGAACGATGCGTATAACAGAGACCCCGCCATTACGGACGGCTTGCGCGGTGCGTTTTATATGGGCGAGAAAAGTATTTATTCCCTGTCCGACGTAAAATCCGCGTTCCACTATCAGCTTGGCGGTATTTCCTATATTATGATTTGGTTTGTCGGCTATTGGGTGCTGAAAAACCTCTATCGCTGTATCCTCAACTGCTGTACGCGCCTTGTGAACATCGTGGGGCTTTACTTGATTGCGCCGCCGATTGCCGCGACGATGTCGCTGGATGACGGCCGCCGCTTCAAAGAGTGGACCACGTCGATGATTATCCAGGTGCTCGGCGTGTTCGGCAACATCATTCCGATGCGCCTCATCATCCTGTTTATCCCGATGGTGCTCGATTCGGATTTAGTGCTGTTGCCGTCAACCATTTTGAACGTCGCCGCAAAAGCACTGCTTATCGCCGGTATGCTCGAAGGCGTCAGCCGTTTCAGCGGCATCCTGACCGGTATTTTGGCGAACAACGCGGGCTTTGCCGCTATCCAGGCGTCGAACACCAACGATTTGGCGGATAAACAGTTCGGTCGTCACTTCGGCAAACACTTCGGCGGAGAGGACCCGGACGATCCGCTCGGCGAGAAGAAACAGGCGAAGAAAGATCGCGCAAATGACAAGAAAGATCAGAAGAAGAAAGAAGAACTTGCGAAAAAAGCCGGTGCCGCGTATGGTGGCGCAGCCGGTGCTGCCGTTGCCGGTGCGGCTGCAAAGAAAGCCGGCGAGGGCGGCAAGTCCGGTGGAGACAACAAGTCCGGCGAAGGCAACTTGCCCGCCAACCAGCAGGGTAAAAATGAATCGACCGAGTCGAAAGACACGCAAAATCAAAACGGAACGAATAACAATACACAGACGAATTCGAACGGTACCAATTCTGAAAATCTGCCGCAGAATCAGCAAGGCCAAGGTCAAGGTGAAGGTGAGGGCCAGGGTGAAGGCGACAATACGAACGCGAACAATGCGGAGGGAAACAACAATCTTCCGAATAATGAAGGTACCAACGTGAACGCCAACGGTGAAGGCGGCGGGAACGGTCAGAATGGCGGCGGTAACGGTAACGGCGAACAGCCGCTCCCGGGGAACCAACAAAACCAACAGGGCGAAGATTTAGGCCATAACGAACAAGGCGAGCCCTATGTCGGTAAAGACGAAATGGGTATCCCGTATACACAGGCGGAAAAGACCGCTCGCGACACGGCAGAACGCAAGAGAGCCGAGAGAAAGCAACAGAAGAAGCTTGACGAACTTGGTAAGAACGCTAACGGCGAACAGTATGTCGGTCGTGATATATTCGGCAGAAAGTATACCCAAGCCGATAACGACGCTCACAAGAAAAGCCACAATGGGAGAGGCATCGGCGGCGAGTACTACGGTAACGGGTTCGTTGAGTCTGAAATGAACAAGCAAAACAAGAGAGCCACCTCCGCACCTCCGAAAAAGGAAGGCCAGAATGGCAACCAAGGCGGCGGTAATGCCGGTGGTGGCAATGTCGGCGGCGGTAACAAGGCTGGCGGTAATGTTGGTGGCGGAAATGTCGGCGGCGGTAATGTCGGTGGCGGTAACGTCGGCGGCGGTAATGTCGGTGGCGGCAACGTCGGTGGCGGCAACGTCGGTGGCGGCAATGTCGGCGGCGGTAACGTCGGCGGCGGCAACGTCGGTGGCGGCAACCAAGGTGGTAACCGTGCTGGTGGCGGCAACCTGAACCAAAACAATGGTCAACAGAACAACGCGCAGAACAACAATGGCCAACGGAACAATGCGCAGAACAATAATGTCCAACAGAACAACGCGAATGCAAATGTTCCGAAGAAAAAAGCGCCGCCGAAGGACCCGCTTAGCAAAATGAGAGACAACTATTACCGAGAAAACAAACTTCCGAACCCGTACGCGGAAAAACCGAAACCCGCGTCCGGAAACGGCAACAACCAACTTCCGGGCAACCAGAACAAAAAATAAATTTTAGCATTCCCGACCGCGCAAAAGTGCGTTTTGCGCGGTCGGGTATACCCCGTTATAACCGAACCTTATGGGAGGTGAACCCCTATGCGCCTAATACCGGGCAGAACAAAAGTACAAGTTGAGTTCTTTAAGGGTGTTCGAATTGCAGATATTATCATCGGTGCCGTGGCAGCGGGACTGATTTTTCTCATTCTGCTTTCGACCATTCCGGGACGATTGATTATCGCCGCAGGATTGCTGTTTATTGCAGCAATCCTTTTGGTGCGTTTAGACAAAGAACCGAACTATATCTTTTTGCTCCATATGTTGCGGTATATGGGGTATCGCCACCATTATGAGCGTACGTATGACGATGAATCTCTCCGTTTGCAAAAAGAAAAGGGAATGAAAGAGGCGGCGTTCGAAGAACTGTTCTCCGATTCCCAAAACACGTGGGAGAGTGAACTTGACCGCAAAGCGCGTCTCAAAGCCGAAAAGGCAGAGCGGAAAGCGGACGATAAAAAACTGAAAGACAAAAATATTTCCGACGAGGAAAAAGATGCCATTTGGCTGAAACGTGCCAACCAAAGTGCCGCAAAAAAGCGGGAAAAAGCCAAAAAGAAAAATGCGCCCTCTAAAAGCTCTTACGATATGGAAGAGATTATGGCGTTTACCGATATCCAAAACAACTTTATTCGTTACGGCAATAAGTACTACGGTGCTGTGATTGAGATTGAACCGGTGGAATTCCGCTTTTTCTCTTCCTACCGTCGTATGAATTCCATTGAAAACGGCGTGGGCCGCGTGCTCCGTTCGCTTTCGCCGGAGTATGCCGCCAACATTGTGAAAATCGAACGTCCGGTGCAGTTTGAAAGTCACCTCGACCACGAATACGACAAGCTCGAAGAACTGAAACGCTCTTACGAAAAGGGGTTTCTCTCGGAAGATGAGATGAAAGCCCGTGTAGAGGTGTTGTATGACCGTATCAACGACCTGCGCAACCTTTGCTATGGCGACAAAGTTGTGGTGCCGTTCTACTACATCGTTCTGTTTGACAGCGACCGTAACCAACTGAACAACACGGTGCGTTCCGCGCTGGATACGTTGCGTAATGCCGAACTGCCCGTGCATCGGCTGAACACCAAAGAGTTGGCGGTGTTCCTCAAATATTCCAACACGTTGGATTTTGACGAGAGCGAAATCGACAACGTGAAACCCGAAGATTACGCCAAATGGGCGATGCCGCAATACGTGCAGATGAAAACGCGTACCGTGCTCGTCAACCAAATCATTACCCACAATATGCGGGTAGTCAACTATCCGTCGGTGGTGGGAGATGCGTGGCTTGCGGGCGTGATGTCGATGCCGGCTACCAAGGTGGTTGTAAAATGCACGCCGATGGATCGCAATAAATCGGTGCGCGCCATCGACTTTTCGTTGCAGGAACTGCGTGCGCAGTATCGCGCGACCGGCGTGGATTCCAAGCGCATTGAACTGCAAGAACACATCGAAACGCTGAGCGATTTGCTTGCTACCCTGCAAGGGGATAACGAAACGCTTCTTTCGGTCAACGTGTATGTGACCTGCTACGATATCAACCAAACCCTCGTGCTGAATGACGACCCGAAATTGAAACAGTCGGCGCTTGTCAACATCTCTAATATGAAACGTGCGGTACGTCGGTTGTATAGCGAATCGAACCTGCGCCTTAATAATATGGACTTTGATCAGGTGCACGCGTTTATCGGCAGTCAAGTCAGTGCGTGGGACCCGATGCACAGAGACGGTCGCGGTATCCCGAGCAACTCGATTGCCGCTTCGTATCCGTGGATTTTCGCCCACATCTCGGACGAAAAGGGTATCAATCTCGGTCAGTCGGACGGTGTGCCGGTGTTTATCGACTTTTTCCGCCGCGATTCTGAGCGCGTCAACTCCAATATGGTTATCGTGGGTAAATCCGGTTCCGGTAAATCTTACGCCACCAAGAGTTTGCTCGCTAACCTCGCCGCGGATGACAGTAAAATTTTCATTCTCGACCCGGAAAATGAGTATACCGAACTGGCGCACAACCTGCACGGCAAATTTATCAACGTGGGTAATGCCCAGTACGGCCGCTTAAACCCGTTCCATATTATTACCGCTTTGGATGATGATGAGGAAGGGACGGAGACCGTTTCGGGCAGTTACGCGACCCACCTGCAATTCCTGGAAGAATTCTTCCGTCAGATTTTGCCGGATTGCGACCGCGATGCGATGGAATACTTAAACTCCATCATTGACCGGATGTATACCAATATGGGCATCACGGCGGAGACGGATTTGAGCCGTTTGCGTCCGGAAGATTACCCGATTTTTGACGATTTGTACGATGCTATTTTGTCGGAATTCCAGACTACCGACAACGAGTATATCCGCACGATGCTTCGCACGTTGATGAACTATATCGCGAAGTTCTCTACCGGCGGACGTAACGCCAACATCTGGAACGGCCCGTCTACCGTGACGACCGACGAGAACTTTACGGTGTTCAACTTCCAGAGTTTGCTCGCTAACCGCAACGGGATGATTGCCAATGCCCAAATGCTTCTCGTGCTCAAATATATCGACAACGAAATCATCAAAAACCGCGATTACAACAACCGTTACGGAATGAATCGCAAAATTGTGGTGGTTATAGACGAGGCGCACGTGTTTATTGATACGAAATTCCCGGTGGCGCTCGACTTTATGTTCCAGCTCGCCAAGCGTATCCGTAAGTATAACGGTATGCAAATCGTCATTACCCAGAACATCAAGGACTTTGTGGGTTCGGAAGAAATCGCCCGTAAATCGACCGCCATCATCAATGCTTGCCAGTACAGTTTTGTGTTTTCGCTTGCGCCTAACGATATGGACGACTTGTGTACGCTGTACGAAAAAGCGGGCGGTATCAACGAAAGCGAACAAGAGCAGATTGTTTCCGCACCGCGCGGGCAGGCGTTTGCCATTATGTCGCCGCAAAGCCGCTCTACCTTTAAGGTGGCGGTGCCGGAAGATGTGGTCGCGATGTTCAAAGACCGTGAGTACATCAGCCGCTATTTCCGCGATGCCGACGGCGAAGCCGCGTGGGAAGACTTTATGGGCGACTCCCGCACAATACGCGAGCAGAATGTCCGCGTGAAAAAGGTTGTGGAAGAGGAAGAAATCAAGAAGGTTGACCGTCCGCACGTGGAGTTTGAGGAATTCTCCGAGGAAGAGATTCTTGCCGAGGAAGAAGCCGCCAAAGCCGCGCAGGAAGCGGATACAACATCTGACAAGGCGGTTGCCTTTACAGAACAATTCGAGCTGGAAGAAGAGTTTGATTTGCCCGAAAGCGACGTTGTCGCTCCGTCGGTGATGCCGACGGTCGACCCGACGCTTATTCCGCAATCTGTGCAGCCGATGGTGCAACCTGTGGTGGTGCAAGCACCGGCATCTTCCGGCGAAACCGAGCGTCTGTTGGCGGAATTGTTGTCGAAGTTCAGCCACGATGCGATGCAGGAAGAAATCCGCCGCGCGGTGGATGCCGCTTTGGCGGCGGAACGCGCTACCAATGCCGCCGGTGGCATTGCCACCGAACCGACGGTGGCGCAGTATGAGGTGCCGGGTATGATGCCGGGTGCCGCCTTTACCGTTCCGGTGGATCGCGACGAAACGAACGACGTGCCGCCTGCTACCGAAACGGCGGAAACGACACCTGCTGTCGAAGAAACTCCGGCGGAAAAACCGGCTGTCGAGGAAAAACCGGCTGTCGAGGAAAAACCGGCTGTTGAGGAAACATCGACCGTCGAAGAAACATCGACCGTCGAAGAAACATCGACCACCGAAGAAAAACCGACCGAGGAGAAAAAATCCGGGTTTGATATTATGTCGCTTCTTATTATGGAAGCGAAGCGTATGGGTGACGTGTCGCCGATTGACCGTATGAACGATTACGGTGAAACGGTGATTGCCGTCACGATTGAAGAACTGGCACATTACATTACAAAGCACCGTTGAGGAGCGTAAAGGAAAGGGGAGTTCCCTTGTGAAAGTAAAATTAGTCAACCGCGGAGATGAGGGAGAGCTCTTTTTAACCGGACGTTTGGATTCGGTTGCGTCGGCAGAGCTGGAAGAGATTTTTAACAACGTTTCCGAACGATTTTCGCGTATTATTCTCAATATGACGGAAATGGATTATGTGTCTTCCGCCGGATTGCGTATTCTCAAAAATCTTCATATCAAAATGCGCAAACGTGAGGGAGAACTGATTATCCGCAACGTGCCGCGTATGGTGATGGAAGTTTTTGAAATGACCGGTTTTGCGGGATTTTTGCGTATTGAAAACGGGAAATAACGGTTTCCCGAATTTTCCGAAATTTGTAACCTTTCGCCGCTTTTTTCCCTTTTTAGAGTGAGAAACCTTGCAATAGGCGGCATCAGGAGGAATGGCTATGGAACATTTGAAGACCCCACATTCTTTGCAGAAAGCGAAGAGGACCGTTTTGCGCGTAGTGGCGCTGTTAATGGCCCTCTGCTTTGTGTTGCTTTATACGTCCCCTGCCATACAGGTGTCGGCAGCGGGAGAATCGTCGAGCAAGGCGACGGATAAAGTGGGCAACACAGCCATGCTCGGAGAATCGGTGTCCGGCAAAGGGGAGAGCTGCACCAACACCTACTTGGTGCGGTTTACCACCGGTGTGAACAGCGGCGCATTAGTTCGCTATATTGCCGTGCGCTATGTGGATACAAAGGGTGTTTCCCGTGCGGAGATTATTCTTCCTCACGACCAACCGAAAAAAAGCACCATCGAGCGTGCAATGAAAAACGGCAATGCCAAAAAACACCTGGATGTGGTGGAGGATGCCGTTGCCTATACTGTGGATATCGAGGCGGAGAAAAACGCCGATGCTCTGCGCGCGAATACGACGGATGAAATTTTGATTACACCTCACTATCAAGTGAAGGAAATCGTGTCCATGGATGTGTATGAGCAGTACGGCAATAATAAAGGCTGGACCTGCGCGGGGATTGATGTTTATAAGGTAGAGTGGCTCCACGGTATGGAGATGATGGGCTACTATTCCAGCAATCTGTATGTTAATTTTTCCGGTCAGTCCATATTCACCTATACGAAAAACACCACATTGAATTTAAGCGGCAGTGACAAACTGTTCCGTTTTTCGCCTAAGAGTGTAAACGAAAACTACAAGTTGATTTCGGGCAACAACGCGGCGTATACCACCGACGACCCCAACGAGTATCTGTTCGAGTTGGATATTGCCGATGTGTATATGGCGGGTATCGAGAAGTTCTTTAAGGACGGCGATTGGTTTTCTGATACCAAGTTTAGCCAGTGCCGTGAGTTGTTTAACATTGAATTGACCTATACAGACACGGCAGGCTCCTCGCGCAAGGTGTATATGCCGGTGTTTTCCAGTGCCGCCGCTTGGGGTACGGAACACGGATTTACTCTGTTTGAACGGGAGGAAACCTATAACACGCTGTTACAGCAAGGTGAACAGTTGGTATTCTCCGGAAAACTTCCCGCTTTCAGTAAAGTGAAGGAGTGCCGCTTGCATTATACGGCGGATGCCGCCACCCAGGCGGGCGTTACCTGCAATAATGAGATAATTACGGATACAAATGCGTATAATTTGACGGACACGGATTTGAAGGATGAGTTGTTCTCGGTTTCCGCTTTCAAATTATACAAAAATGTGGCAAGCAACCAGATTCAGTACACCGGCCCTGCAAAAAGCTCGCAATTCTTCTATACGATTAACGCGGACCCCATCGCGTACTATCTGTCGGAGAAGGAGAGCGGTATTACGCTGTCTCCCGGAACCTATAAGCCGTTGGTTATCAATGAAAATGACGGCGCTATCGACCTGTCGCCCAATTACGACGGGCGCTATGTGGTGGTCATAAAGACGGATACGCCCGCTACCGCGGGAACGATGGATGATGTCAACATCAAATTCAACTATCAATCTACCGCCGGTGTTTCGAAAACGACCAAGCTCTATTCGCTGAGCACCGCTCCCCAGAATTTTTACGGATATTGGCCGTATTACGACAGCGATGCAAAAAGTACAACCGTTCTCCCGAACTTCTATCATTTGTGGGGATTGCGCGCCGGTGGAGAAATTATCTTTTTCCTCGATGCGGAGGATGTCGCCAGCTTCCAGTCCTTTGAAGTGTCGATGAGTTCCACCTCCAAAGATGACTGGCAGATGAAGAGCCTGACTATCTATGACCCGGAAACCATCGGTCATCGTTTGTTGAGTTGCAAAGACTCGGTTTCTGTCGGCAAGTGGCTCTCTGTGTGGAAAGAGATTACCCGTGATTTCGATAGGAGTACGGTTGTGTGCTCCTACGGTACCGACAACGGAGAAAGCGGCGAAAATGAGCTGCCTATTTATGTGGACGGTGACGATGAGGAAACCTCGCACCATGTGGTTCATTTCGACGACAATGGCGGCGGCGGTGGTTCCGAACCGTCCGAAAACGAAGTTGATTGGAATAAACTGAAACAGTCCATGACGTATAAAGAGGCCCTGCAAGATTTGGGCTTTAACCGCACTCGCGCCACCTACGAGGTGGAGGTGCAGGTGGCGGGCAACGAATCCGCAAACGAGCAGGACGGGGATACCGGTTCGAACAACTTGTTCTATTTCCAGTTGGCGTTCCAGAACGGCAACAGTGCCTTTGTTCTCGCCAACCAGCAATTAACCGCTGACGGATTCCGTGCCGGTGAGTTAGAGTCGTTCTCCATCTCTACGAACCAGGATTACGGCGATTTGACCGCTATTCGCATTTTGCCGGACGATTCGGATGCGAACGAAAGCACGGATATTTTCGATAAATTGAATATTCAGAGCATTACCGTGTCGAAAAAGAGCTCGGCGATTGCTTCAACCGCGTGGAAATTTGATAACGTTGGTTGGATTAAAATTGACTACCGCGACAACGCGCCGAAAAACACGGCGGCAGGTCTTGCGGGACGTAGCTCTAAGGAATTGGTGCGCGAATTTACCACTACCAGCAAGGGTGTCAGCACCAACCTGATGTTTGCGATTACCACCGACTACTACGGTGAAAACGCCGAGGAATACGATTCTCCATTCAGACAAGACGAATTGCAGTTGGAGGGTATTGTGACCGCTTCGGTGTTGTATGATACCAACGAAGGTCAGAAAACTAAGAACTTTGACGTTGTGAAAAAGATGTATGAGTATAACGGGCAGACCGCAAGCTATACATCGAAGAGCGGCGAGCTCTCCTCTAAATATACGGATGAAAACGGCGATGAAACCGCCTGCGCGGTAAGCGACCCCAACTTTATGTGGCGCGGTGGTCATACCGACCGTTTCCTTGTCAACTTAACGGACGTCACCTCTGTCCAGAGTATTGAGTTAAAGGTGCGCGGTGCTAAGGGAACGGTTTGGCGCATCAAGGATGTTTCGGTGTATCAGTTGTTACAAAACGGCACCTTGCGCCTTAACAGTGTCGGCGAATATCAACGCCATACGCCGAGTCAGATATCGCTGGTTGCCAGCAGCGCAAGCGATGCCTACGATATGGTCGTTCCGGCCGACCAAAAGGAAAGAACCTTGCCGATTATCAACTTCACCTCCAACATCATTGAGAATAAGGAAGGCGACGGCGGGTGGACTTCCACCATTACCCGTGAACCGGATAACCGCAACGATACGCTGAACCTGTTTGTCTATATGGCGGAAGGTGCCGATGTCCCTGTTACCTATTCGGGCGGAAGAGCCGACAGAGAGTATGACATCAAAGCACTTATGGAATACAGCGTCAAAGACAAGGATACGATTACCGGCTCGACGATTACCAATATGAACTACGACAGCGTGGGAAAAGTGCTGTATGCCAGCGGGATTACGACCTATGGGTTCCGCTCATTCAGCAAGCTGACGTTAAGCGTGCCCAGTATGACGAAGGTGAATGCTTTGGTGGACCACGCGATTGTCCAGCATGTGCGTTCCGGCGTTGTTATCAGCTCCTATTATATGGACTTCCGCGCAACCGCCTCTACCGACCCCACCAACGTGTATGCCGGCGCGTCCCGTTCACCGGATAACGGAATGTCGCGTGCGGATGAAAAACAGGTTGTCAACGTGCTGTTCGGTAAGGATACGGTGGCGAGCGGTTTGACTGCTGAAAAAGCGGACATTGCCGTGGCGCTGCGCTATAAACTGAAAGGCGATCCCACCGGCAAAGAGTACAACTCGCCGTATATCTTCTTGACGGATGCGAAAGAAAAGAAAGTCACACAAACGGCTGACGGACAAGAGACCGTTCAAGAGGTGCCGTATATGTCGGTGCGTCCGGGTATGGTAGCGGAAATTCCGTTCTATCTGCCCAATGTGAAAGAAATAACCGGCGTTATTATTGCCTCTACCGGCGCGGTGTCTGCGCAGGTTGACGGGATGACGGTTGGTTGTTATTCGCTGACGGGCACGACGCAGGAGCCGACGGCGTGGTATAGCTTTGCCGGAAGCCATAAACTTTCGGCGACACCCGTGATTATGAGTGTGACCGACACCAATGTGGTGCCGATTGAACTCAGCGTGGTTACCGCATCGAGTACCGACACCGTCAGCACCTCCACCTCCGACCCGATTCGCCTGACGGTGGGGTATGTCAGCCAGGATGGCAGACAGACGCGCACGATGACCATTGACGATGCACGGATGTATTTGGTCAGCGGTTCGACAGAGTCTAAGAAGACAGCCACATTCCGCTTCTTCATTAAGAACTTCGGCGAAATCCGCTATATGACGATTGAACCGTATTCGAAAGGTGCTTACAGTCGTGCGGCGTGGGGTGTTGAAACCTTGACGGTGCGTTCCATCGTCAACGGAGTTTCCCATGTGACAGATAGAACGCTGTCGGATGTGATTATTCGCGAAGGGGAACCGCGTACCATCAATCTTTGCAATATTTCCATTTCGACGAAGACGAGTTTCTATAACAGCCAGACGAAGAAATCCACCACGGTGAACAGCGATTCTCAGGGAAGAAGCTCGGTGCTCGTTTATTCGGGCGATGAGGTCAGAATCAGACCGACCCTCTCCGGCTCTCTTGCCGGTTTCGGGTACTTTGTGTCGGCTGTGAAGACGCTGAGCGGCGCTACTGCCGAGGTTACCTGCTATAAGCAGGAAGACGGTCAGATTATTTTCGAAACGCCGAAAAACCTTTCCGGTGCAACGGAAACCTATCGAGTGCTTATCGAATCGGAGGAGAATAAGACCGTCAGGGCGATTGTGGAGATTTGCGTTACTCCGGAAAACGCGGAGCTTGTTTCCACGCAAACGACTTCGACCACACAAACGACTTCGACAGAGTCGACCGAAACGAGCACGACCCAAACGAGCACGACCCAAACGACTACAACTACAACGGCGTCATAACGTCATTCGTTTGCCCATTCCACCCATGTTAGGAGGACCCATCTGTGAAAAAGAAAACATTGTTTATCATCCTCGGTATTGTGTTGGTGCTGGCGTTGGTGCTTTTGGTTTTGTGGCTGTGTATGCCGGAAAAAACGCCGCTCAACGAATCTGAACCGGATGCGACCTATCCGTGCACCGTTACACAGCAGGGCAAAAACTTGCTGGTGACTATTCAAGGCGGCGAAGAGGATTACGAATGGGCAGTGACCGATTATGGTAACGGTACGGTGACGGCGGTTGCCGAAAATTCCGGAAAGAACGAGACCCGCTTTTTGGTAAAACCGCTGATGACCGGCTCTTCCCGTTTGACATTATCGTTGCGCAGCACCAAGTCCCTTTCGGATGTGCGCAGCCGGATTTCCCTCGATGTAGCGGTGAAAGGGGATACGGTTTCCTATGTGGGTCAGAGCCATACGGACATTGCCGCGGTGAACGGTGACGAAAAAGTGCCCTGCTCCGCCCGTATGATGAGTGATGGAACGTGTCTTGTGACCGCTGTGGGGCAACCGGATGCACAGTGGGATTTCGTCGTGGTGCGCGGCAAGGCTGTCGGTGTGCGCTGTGATACCCAGCCGACCGGAACGAATGACTCTGCGAACGGTTCCTCATTAGTGCAATATAAGGTGACCTGCAAGGGAACTGAAAACGTGTTGATTTTTGTGATGGATACCGCCCACGGAGAGGCAATGCAGTTGGAGATGAAATATGACGGTCAAGCCGGGTTTTCGCCCCTTTCCTACGAGTGGATTACCCTGCCGACGGCAGCGGAGAATACGACTTCCACACAAGTGAAAGAGGAAGAATAACCCTTTACCGAGAAAAGAGAGACCGCTATGGAAGAATTGAAAAAAGAAATACGCCGTATTTTGCTCGGTTATATCGATTACCGTGACAACTGTATTGTTGCCGCACGGGATTCGGTGCAAATGCGTATGCTCGGCACCTTTAACGGTACAACGATGGCGCGTCTGTTCGGCGTGTCGGTCATTACCCGCCGCTATCGCATTGCCGAGGAGCAAGAGACGGAGGAGAACCTCTCCAAAAGCGAAAAGAAAAAGAACCGCAAAAACGGCGATACCAAGAAAAAACAGCAAGCGCGTAAACTGTTTGAAGATGGCGACAGCGCATTGCAAAATATGGGACGTCGCGTGTTTTTGACCTCTGAGCCGGAACGGATTGCCGTGTTTTATGCATCGGTTTTCTACAATCCCGCGGTGTTGTTGCTTGACTTGAATGAGGAAGAAGAAGCGGTGGAGGTCACGGTGGTGACCGCTCGCACGGTGGTGTCGCGGCTGAATGCGGCACACGCGTTTTGGAAGTGGAGCAAATACATTCCGTATGACCTGGAACGTATTGATATACCGAAACCGGAGCCGGAAGAAAATTCCGACGGTGAGGTTGCCGCAAACGCGCCGAAAACGCTTGACCGAGACGCGACCAAAGAGGAAAAGAAAGCCTACAAGGAAAAGAAAAGAGCGTTTGCCGCCGCCAAAAAGCAAGCAAAGCAAAAACAAAAATTGGAAACGAAAATGGCAAAATTGCAAGCCGCGATGAACGAACAGTCCACCGCCTTTACCGCCAACTCCAACGACAAACCGGAAGAAACCGAAGAATAATAAGAAAAGCACCCATATTCAACGAATATGGGTGCTTTTTTGCGTTTCTTTTGGTTTTGCGGGAAAAGTGTCGCTTTTTCGGGAAAGCCAGAAAAACGGCGTTTTTCGCTCAATACACGGTCAGCGTGAAATGGTAGACACTCTTTTCGCCGGCGGGCAGGATTTCCGCGCCGATTTTGTGTTCAAACACGTCGTCTTCCGACACGCAGGTCGCCATCCCGTTCCACGGTTCCAAGCAGACGAACGGGCTGTCTTCCACCGGCGTCCACACGGCGACAAAGGGGAAACTCTCAAAGTTCATATCCACACCGTGACCGGTTTTTTGCGAATACAGGCGAATGACGCGGGATTGCAGACGGTCGAAGATGAGTGCATCGCCGCGGAACATCACGTGGTTTAAGGTGAGTTTGTTGTTGTTCGTCAGCACGCGGTTGCGGATGCGGTCGTTGATGAGCGCCGCCGCCATATCCACTTGCGGGCAGTCGAGCGTTTCTTTTTGTTCCAGTTCGATGCAGTAATCCTCAAAGCAATCGTCCGCCGTCAGCGGCACGCGAAAACCGGGGTGACCGCCGATGCAAAACGGCAGCGGTTTATCGCCGGTGTTGTGTACCTCGTAGGTGACTTTGAGGCTTGCGCCCGACAGTTGGTATTTCACGAAAAAGGCGAAGTCATAAGGATACACGGCGCGGGTAGCCTCGTTCGCATACAGCGCGTAGGTGGCGCTTTCGTCATCCGCTTCCACGAGGGTCAGTTCGCTTTTGCGGACAAATCCGTGTTTTTGGCAGGTGATGTCGCCGCCGTCCGACGTGGCTTTGCCATTACGCAACCCGCCCACGATGGGGAACAGGTGCGGCGCGCGGCCCGACCAGTAGGCGGGGTCGCCGTTCCACAGATAGTCGATGCCGCCGGACACAAAGGATTGCAGTTCGGCGCCGAGCGACGACACGGTAACGGTGGTGATTTCGTTTTTGAGAGTGGTCAACATAACGGTTACTCCTTTTCGATTATTGCCGCAGTTTCAGCCACAAATCCGACTGGATTTTGTTGGTGGCATCGTCTAATTGCAGGTACATTTCGGCATTTTTCATAATGCTTTCCGGCGGATAGAAATAGGGGTTTTCGCCGACGACGGGGTCAAGCACTTTGCGCGCTTCGGTGTGCGGGGTGGAATAGCCGATGTATTCCGCGTTGGCTTTGGCGACCTCGGTGCGGCACAGGAAGTTGATATACGCTTCCGCTTCCGCCGGGTGTTTGCTGTCTTTCAGCACGCCCCACGCATCCACAAAGAAGTTGGTGCCGTCTTCGGGGATGTAGAACTTAATTGCCTCGTTGCCCGCGTCGCCGTAAATCATAATATTGGCATCGCCCGCGTAGTAGGGCGCAATCCACGCTTCCTCGCCGGTCATCATATCGTACACGCCGTCGTTGACGTATTGGTTGAGGAGCGGTTTTTGCTTTTCGAGCAGGTCATACGCCGCGTTCCACTCGCTCTCTTTGGTCGTGTTCATCGAGTAGCCGAGTTTCAACAGCGCAATCATAAAGGTGTCGCGCGGGTTGTCGAACATCAGGATTTTACCCTTGTATTTCTCGTTCCACAGCACGTCCCAGTTCTGCTTGACGTCTTCTTCCGCCACATAGTTGGAGTTGTAGAAAATGCCCACCGTACCCCACGTGTAGGGGACGGAGTATTCGTTATTCGGGTCATAGGGGAGGTTTTTGTATTCCTCACCGATATATTGGTAGTTCGGGATGTTGTCGAAGTTGAGTTTTTTCATCATCCCTTCGGCAATCATTTTACCCATCATATAGTCAGACGGGCATACCACGTCGTATTCCGCCGCACCCGAACTTAAAATCGCGTACATCGCCTCGTTGTTTTCAAAGGTTTTGTAGTTGACGTCGATGCCGGTCAGATAGGTGAACGCCTCGTTGACGTTCAGCATCTCGTCGTCAATGTATTCGCCCCAGTTGTAGACGTTGAGCGTTACGCCGGTCGGCTCCGCTTTCGGCTCGGACGTGTAGTCCCAGACGTCGGCGTTACCGCCGCCCTCTCCGCCGGCACAACCGGAAACGGCGAGCACCGTTACGAGACAGAGCAACAGAGAAATGACTTTTTTCATATTAAAAACCCCCCTTTGTAGGTAATGAAACTACCGGTTACGCTGGTGTAGTTGTTTTTGACTTGCCTCTTTGATTTGGCGCAGGTTGATGAGCAAAAGCAACACGAGAATACTGCCGAACATCAGGGTAGACAGCGCGTTGATTTCGGGTGTAATCGGTTTTTTGGTCATATTGTAAATGAGCACCGACAACGTCTGCGCCGACGAGCCGGAGTTGAAATAACTAATCACAAAATCGTCGAGCGACATAGTGAACGCCATCAGCGCGCCGGTGAGCACACCGGGGACGATTTCGGGGAGTACCACTTTGCGAAACGCGCGGGTGGGCGGGCAACCGAGGTCGAGCGCCGCTTCGTACAACCGCGGGTCGAGTTGCCGCAGTTTCGGCATCACCTGCAAGATGACGTAGGGGATGTTAAAGGTGACGTGTGCGATAAGCAGAGTGGTAAATCCGGGTTGAAGCAGTCCCACCGAGCGGTACACGAACACGAAGAGGAGCATCAGCGAGATGCCGGTCACGATTTCGGGGTTGACCATCGGCAGGTTGTTGACCGCCAAGAAGGTTTGGCGCAGTTTGCCGTTCATCGCGTAAATGCCGAGCGCCGACAACACGCCGATTACGGTGGCGATGAGGGCGGAGAGCAGGGCGATTTCCAGCGTGACGCGCAGGGAATCGAGAATTTCGGCGTTGTCGAACAGTTTTTCATACCACCGCAGGGAAAACCCGCTCCATTTCACGCGGGAGGAGGTGCGGTTGAACGAAAAAACAATGAGCACCACGATGGGCAGGTACAAAAATGCGAAAATGAGCGCGTTATACACTTTCGAGAGGGTTTTCATGCCATCATCCCCTCCATTTCGTCCGCGCCCTTGTCAAAGAGGTTCATGATCGCCATACACACGAGCATGAGCACCATCAGCACAAGGGAGAGCACCGCGCCCACGTTGTAGTAAGGCGGCGCGGAGCCTTTGAAGAGGAATTCAATCACTTCGCCAATCATGGTGGTCGTTTGCGCCGAGCCTAACAGTTTCGATACGACGAACGAACTGACCGACGGTACGAACACCATCGTAATGCCGGCGGTAATGCCGGGAACGGACAAGGGGAGCACCACGCGCAGGAGCACCTGAAATGCGTTGGCGCCGAGGTCGCCCGCCGCTTCAAGCACGCGAGCGTCAATCTTGGTCATTACGGAGTAGAGTGGGAGCACCATAAAGGGCAAAAAGTCGAACACCATACCGAACACAATCGCGCCGGTGGTGCCCATTATGTGCTGTGTGGGCAGTCCCGCGAGTTCGAGCAGGCGGTTGAGAAAGCCTTTTTCGCTGATGATGGATTTCAGCGCGGTAATGCGTAGCAGCGAATTCATCCACATCGGGAGCATCACCAGCATAATGAGGGTGCGTTGCGCTTGTTCACTGCGGCGGGAGATGGAGAACGCAAGCGGGTAGGCGAGCAGAAGGCACAGCACGGTAGACAGCGCGCCGACGTAGAGGGAATACCAAAAACTGTCGGAGTATTCGGCGATTTTCGGCAGGTTTTCGAGGGTGAACTGACCGGCATCGTCGGTCAGTGCAAACCACAGCACCATACCGAGCGGGATGACGGTAAACAAAAGCATCCACAGCCCGAACGGTGCCGCCAGACGCTTTTTATTCATAACTTTCGACCTCCTTGGTCTCTTCCACAAGGTCGATTTCCGGGTCTGCCATCTCGTCAAATTCCTCGGAATAGGAGCTGTAATCGCCGAACATTCCCGAGTATTCGGATTTTTTCATAATGTGGATGTCTTCCGGGTTCAAAACGATGCCGATGACCGTGCCGGGAGCGTGGTAATCGGTCGTTTGAATGAGCCATTTGAAGCCCTTGAAATCCACAATCGTCTCGTAATGCACGCCTTTGAAAGTCACCGACGTGACGGTGCCCGTCAGGTGTCCGCGAATAGGCTCCACGATGTCGATGTCTTCCGGGCGGATAACCACGTCCACCGGCTCGTTTTCGGCAAATCCGCTGTCGAGGCAGTCGAACGTGCGGCCGAAAAACTCCACCGCAAAGTCGCGTTTCATCACGCCGTCCAAAATGTTGCTTTCGCCGATAAAGTCGGCGACAAAGGCGTTGACCGGCTCGTTATAAATGTCGAGCGGAGTGCCAATTTGCTGGATTTTGCCGCCGTCCATCACAACGACGGTATCCGACATAGACAGCGCTTCCTCCTGGTCGTGGGTGACGTAGACAAAGGTGATGCCGAGCTGTTTTTGCATATTTTTCAGCTCGTTTTGCATATCTTTACGCAGTTTGAGGTCGAGCGCGGCAAGCGGCTCGTCAAGGAGCAACACTTTCGGACGGTTGGCAAGCGCACGGGCAATGGCGACACGCTGTTGCTGACCGCCGGACAGGGTCGCCACCTTGCGGTGTTCAAACCCTTTGAGGTTGACGAGGGACAGCATTTGCGCCACCGTCTCCTCAATTTCCGCCTTGCTCTTTTTTTGCACCCGCAAACCGAACGCCACGTTCTCGTAGACGTCCATATGCGGGAACAGGGCATAGCGCTGGAAAATGGTGTTGACCTCGCGCTTGTAGGGCGGCAGGTCGCGGACGTTTTTGTCACCAAAAAAAACATCGCCGCTTGTGGGTGAAACAAACCCTCCGATTAAGCGAAGTGTCGTGGTTTTGCCACAGCCGGAAGGGCCGAGCAACGTCACGAATTCGCCGTCGGAGATGCTGAGATTAAAATCTTTCAGCACTTGTTCACCGTCAAACGATACAGCGATGTTTTTGAGTGTAATGACAGAATGGTTCAATGAGTGCATCCCCCTTTGCGGATACGCGGATTTGACCGCGTATAAAGTTTCCCGTAGTCGGCCGGAAAATCCGGCGTTCCTTGGAACAAGAAACCGCGGCAGAGTTTGAAAGCGCCCTCCGCAAAGGGTTTTTCACAAGCGTACTTTGAGAAAAGTCGCCTGCGGCGTTTTCGTTTCTCCCGCTATCGGCACCTGCCGATGGAAAAAGACGCATTCTATAAATTCTATACGATATTATAGGAAAGCAACGATATAACTATACAGAAAAATAGACCGATTGTCAATAGTTTTCTTGCACATTTCGTCACTTTTCGCACGGTGGAAAATCGACGTATTTGTAAAGGTTTTTCACATTACAGAGAAACGCGATGGTGTGGCAAGGAGAGGGGAATTGCCGAAAACCAAAAGAAACCGCTTTGTAAAGCGGTTTCTTTGAATGGATATGGATAAAAATCGGTAAGTTTTCTCCGCAAAGTAAGGCAAAAGCCTTTACAGATAAATGGTGGGTTTACGCGAGTGTTTCCGGGCCGAAACTGTCGGGAAGCAACTGCGAAAGGGTGCGGCAGACGATTTTGTCACCGTCTTTCAGGTAAACGGGGAAGTCGTTGCCGCAAAATTCGCGAAGAACCTGACGGCACGCACCGCACGGCGGGCAAAAGGTGTCGGCGGGTTTTCCCGCCGTTCCGCCGACAATGGCGAGGGCGGAAAAGTCCCGTTTTCCGGCGGCGACGGCGGCGAATATCGCCGTGCGCTCGGCGCAATTCGTGAGCGGGTACGCGGCGTTTTCCACGTTGCAACCGGAAACCACCGACCCGTCGGCGCAAAGAAGCGCCGCGCCGACGGCAAAGCGGGAATAGGGGACGTAGGCGTTTTGCCGCGCCGTTTCGGCGGCGGCAAGCAGGTCGCGCGCGGTGGTCAATTCGCGTTCGTTCATTGTAAAATCTCCTTTACAAAACTCTCGCCCGAAAGGGGTGAGCCATCGATTTCGAGTAAGTCTGCCACCGTTTTTCCGAGGTCGGCAAAGCAGGCGCGCGTGCCGAAATCGCCCGGTTTTACGGCGTTTCCGTAGACGAGGAGCGGCACACGCTCACGCGAATGGTCGGTGCTCTCGGTCGCGGGGTCGCACCCGTGGTCGCCGGTGATAAGAAGCAGGTCGTCGTCGCGTAACTTTTCAAGAAGCGACGGTAACCACGCATCAAATTCCGCGAGGGCGGCGGCGTAGCCGTGAATGTCGTTGCGGTGGCCGTAGAGCATATCGAAATCGACGAGATTGACAAAGCAGATGCCGTGAAAATCGGAGTCGGCGAGGGCGAGCGTTTTTGCCATCCCGTCCGTGTTGCCGGTGGTGGGGTGTGCGGCGGTGATGCCGCTTCCGGCGAAAATGTCGCGGATTTTGCCGACCGAAATCACGTCCAAACCCGCGCGCTGTGCGAGGTTCAGCACCGTGTCGCGCGGCGGGATAAGCGAAAAATCGTGGCGGCGGGGAGTGCGAGTGAAATCGGCGGCACACGTGCCGACAAACGGGCGGGCAATCACCCGACCGACGCCGTGTTCACCCTGCAACAGGTCGCGGGCGATTTGGCAATACGCGTACAGCGTTTCGACCGGCACCACGTCCTCGTGTGCGGCGATTTGAAACACGCTGTCGGCGGAGGTATACACGATGAGGTTGCCGGTTTTCAAGTGTTCTTCGCCGTAGTCTTTGATGACTTCCGTACCGGAATACGGCTTATTGCACAGCACACCGCGCCCGGTTTTTTCGGAAAACGGTTGCAAAATCTCCGCCGGAAACCCGTTCGGATAGGTGGGAAACGGCGTTTCGGATACGAGCCCCGCCATTTCCCAATGGCCGGAGGTGGTGTCCTTGCCGCCCGACCGCTCGGTCAGCCGTCCGAATGCCGCGGTAGGCGCGATGGCAGGCGTGCCGCAATCGGCACCCTCAATGTTGAACAGCCCCATTTTTTGCAGGTTCGGCAGTTGACACACGGGGTCGGAACACGCGCTTTTTAAGGTGTGGCTTCCCCTGTCGCCGAACGCGGCGGCATCGGGTGCGTGGCCGATGCCGAGGCTATCGAGTACAATCCAAAAAATGCGATTTTGCATAACGTCTCCTTTTCAGTCGGCGGTGGCGGTTTTCAGCGCCAACTGCAACATATCATTCAGCCCTTGTTGCCGCTCGTCGGCGGTCAATTCGCGGGTGGGGTCAAACAGCAGGTCGGAAATGGTGCACAGGCACAGCGCTTTTTTGCCGAGCCGTGCCGCCGTCATATACAGCGCGGCGGCTTCCATTTCCACCGCCAGCACGCCCATCTTTTTCCACCGTTCCGACGCGGTCGCGTCGTCCGAATAAAAGGTGTCGGAGGAGAGCAGGTTGCCGACGTGCAAGGTCAGGCCCATGGCGCCTGCGGCGGCTTCCGCCCGTTTCAGCGTGTCGTAGTCGGCAATGGGCGCAAAGGTGCCGGGCAGTCCGTATTGCGCGGCAAAATTCGAGTTGGTGCACGCGCCGAGACCCGCCACCACATCGCGCAGGTCGAGGTGTTCTTGCATAGCGCCGGCGGAGCCGACCCGCAAAATGGTTTCCACCCCGAATTTTGTATACAGTTCGTAGGAATAGATGCCGATGGACGGCATCCCCATTCCGCTTGCCATAACCGAGACGGGTTTGCCGTCATAAAAGCCGGTATAGCCTTGCACGCCGCGGACGTTGTTGACAAGCACGGCATCGGTCAGCAGGGTTTCGGCAATCAGTTTGGCGCGAAGCGGGTCGCCCGGCATCAGCACTGTTTTGGCGAAACCGCGGTCGTTCAGCAGCTTAATATGCGGGGTTGAGGGGGTCATACAAAACACTCCTTTTCATTCGGCGTTCGTGGTTTTTTGTGTTTCAAGCGTTTTCTTTCATTGATTTCACGAGTGCGGAAGCACCGATACGGTCGGCACCGGCGGCAATCAGCGCTTCGGCGGCTTCAAAGGTGCGGATGCCGCCCGCCGCTTTGATTTTGACGGTGGGTGCGACGTGGGCTTTGAACAAGCGCACGTCTTCAACGGTGGCGCCGCCTTTGGAAAAGCCGGTGGACGTCTTAATAAAGTCCGCGCCGGCATCCGACACGCAGGCGCACAGGGCGATTTTCTCCGCTTCGGTCAGCAGGCAAGTCTCCACAATCACTTTCAGCGTGAGGTCGCCGCAAACCGCTTTCAGCGCGGCAATTTCGGCGGTGACGGCGGCAAAATCGCCCTCTTTCACCATACCGAGGTTGACCACCATATCGAGTTCGGTTGCGCCGTCCGCAATGGCAAGGCGCGCTTCCGCTACCTTGGCGGCGGTGGAGTGATAGCCGTTCGGAAAGCCGATGACGGTGCACACGGGCAATCGCCCTTTTAAGTACCGTTTGGCGGCGTTCACAAGCGCGGGCGGAACGCAGACGGATGCGCACGAAAAGCGGCGCGCCTCGTCGCACAGTGCATACAGTTCATCCCGCGTGGCGGTGGGGGAAAGCAGGGTGTGGTCAACGCGGGCGAGAATAGCGGATTTGTCCATAAACAACGCTCCTTTGCGGGTTTTCGGAATGGAGAAAAGGCGGCTTTCCAAAAAGAAAGCCGCCCGGAAAATCTTACACGCTGAATAAAATGTCGCCGTAGGTGGGGAACGGCCAATCCGCTTTGGCGGTGAGCGTTTCCATGTCGTCGGCGGTTTTGCGCAGGGCGTTCATCGCCTTTAACACGTAGTCGCGGTAATAGACGGACAGTTCCCACGCATCGGAGCACTCGTCGGCTTTTTTGAGCACGGTATCCAGCTTTTCAATGTCGTCGCCGAACATAGAAAGCAACGTGGCGAGTTGTTCGATGAGTGCTTGCTCCGGCGAGGCAATCGCAACGTCGGGAAGCGCCGTTTTGCGAAGCAGGACGCTTTCGGACAGTTTGCGCAGATAGGCGGACACCGCGGGATAAATATCTTTGCGCGCCATATCAAGCATGGTCAGCGCTTCGATATGCAGAATTTTGATGTAGTTTTCGAGCAAAATCTCGCACCGGGAATGCAGTTCGCTTTCGGCAAACACGCGGTGACGGGCGAATAGCGCCACGTTTTTGGCGGACACCCAGTAGGGCAGGCAATCGGGCGTGGTTTTGAGGTTGAGAAGCCCGCGATTTTGCGTCGCCTCGGCAATCCATTTGTCGTCGTAGCCGTTGCCGTTGAAGATAATGCGCTTGTGCGCGTGGATGGTCTCGCGAATCAAGTTGTGCAGTTCCGCCTGAAAATCGGTTGCCGATTCCAGACGGGTGGCAAACTGGGCGAGCTCGTCCGCGACGATGGTGTTGAGCGCGATGTTCGGGCCGGCAACCGAAGCGGAAGAGCCGAGCATTCGCAGCTCAAATTTGTTGCCGGTAAAGGCGAACGGCGAGGTGCGGTTGCGGTCGGTGGTGTCTTTCGGGAAGCGAGGCAACACGTGCACGCCGACTTTCATCGACACCGTTTCTTTCGGGTCGTAGGGGATGCCGTTTTCAATCGAGGTCAAAATTTCGGTCAACTCATCGCCGAGGAACAGCGACACGACCGCGGGCGGCGCCTCGTTCGCGCCGAGGCGGTGGTCGTTGCCGGGGCCGGCAACCGAAATACGAAGGAGGTCTTGGTGCTCGTCCACGCCTTTAATTACGGCGCAGAGGAACAGAAGAAAACGGGCGTTTTGGTGCGGGGTATCGCCCGGTTCAAACAGATTTTCGCCCGTGTCGGTTTGGAGCGACCAGTTGATGTGCTTGCCCGAACCGTTGACCCCGTCGAAAGGTTTTTCGTGCAAGAGACACACCATTCCGTGGCGAGTGGCGATTTTTTTCATCGTCTCCATCGTCAGCTGGTTGTGGTCGGTGGCGATGTTAACTGTGTTGTAAAACGGCGCGAGTTCGTGCTGACCGGGTGCCGCTTCGTTATGTTCCGTTTTGGCGTAGACACCGAGTTTCCACAATTCCTCGTCCAAGTCGCGCATAAAGGCGGCGACACGGGGTTTAATCGAGCCGAAATAGTGGTCGTCGAGGTCTTGCCCGCGCGGCGGTTTCGCACCGAACAGCGTGCGTCCGGTGAAAATCAAGTCGCGGCGCGCATCAAACATCGCGCGGTCGATGAGGAAATATTCCTGCTCCGCACCGACGGTGGGGTGTACGACGTGAATGGTGGATTTTTCACCCACCTCAAACAGCCGCAACACGCGGAGTGCTTCGCGGTTGAGCGCTTCCATCGAACGGAGAAGCGGGGTCTTTTTGTCGAGCGCTTCGCCGCCGAATGAGCAGAACGCCGTGGGAATGCACAGCGTATCGTCTTTAATGAAAGCATAGGACGTGGGGTCCCACGCGGTGTAGCCGCGCGCTTCAAAGGTGGCACGCAGGCCGCCGGAGGGGAAACTGGATGCATCCGACTCGCCTTTGACCAGTTCTTTGCCGGAAAAGTCCATAATAACGCCGCCGTTGCCATCGGGCGTCAAAAAACTGTCGTGTTTTTCGGCGGTGATGCCGGTCATCGGCTGGAACCAGTGGGTATAGTGGGTCGCGCCGCGCTCCACCGCCCAGTCGCGCATAGCCGCGGCAATGACGTTGGCAAGGGCAGGATCCAGGCGCTGCCCGTTGTCCATTGTATTTTTTAAGGCGCGGTAGGCGTCCGCCGGCAGATACTGTTTCATTGCGGCATCGCCGAACACCATCGAGCCGAAAATTTTTGGGATGTCGGTCATGGGAAAATCCCTCCTTGCATATTCATAGTTTTATTTTACTCTATTAAGCAGGGGTTGTCAACCAAAAACCGCCGATTTTCCCATAGAAATCCACGAAAATGAAGCGCGTTTACACAATCTGTCGAAAATTTTGCAAAAAATATGGAAACAGTAGATTTTTGTATAAATATTTGATATACTGAAATCGCGAGCGGCTCGATGTGAGGTCGGGACGCGCGAAACTACGAAAACTGATTTACGGGAGAGGAGAGAGCGCGATGTGGCGATCGTTTGCACACGGTGTTCACGTGGACGGAAACAAAGCATCCTCGGCGGATGCCGTTATTCGTGAAATCGTCCCGGGGAAAAAGATGGTCTATCCGCTGGCGCAACATATCGGGCGACCGGCATCACCGCTCGTTTCGGAAGGCGACCGCGTGCTCGTCGGTCAGACGATTGCGCAGGCTTCCGCTCCCGTTTCCGCCGACGTACTCAGCGCGGTATCCGGCACGGTGACGCGCGTCGGCGCGTATCTCAGCGTGCGGGGTGAAACGGTGGACGCCATTGTGGTGGAAAACGACGGCTTGTACGAAACGGTGGAAAATCTCGGTCAAAAGCGGGATTACACCCAGTTGTCGCCCGCCGAAATCCGCACGATTGTTAAGGAAGCCGGCGTTGTCGGTCTCGGCGGCGCGGGATTCCCGACCCATATCAAACTCAGCCCGAAAAACCCGGAGGGTATCACCACGGTGATTGCTAACGGGGTGGAATGTGAGCCGTATTTGACGACCGACTACCGCCTGATGTTGGAAGAACCCGAAAAGTTGATTCGCGGGTTGCACATTATCTTGTCTATGTTCCCGAACGCGAACGCGATTATCGCGATTGAAAAGAACAAGCCGGAGGCCATTCGTCTTTTGAGCGAACGGGTGGCGAATGAGCCGCGCATTATGGTGGCACCGCTTAAAACGAAGTATCCCGAAGGGGATGAGCGGATGCTCATTCACGCGCTGACCGGGCGGGACATCCACTCCGGTCAGTTGCCCGCCGACGTCGGTTGTCTTGTGGACAACATCGCCACCGTGATGGCGATTGAAGAGGCGGTGTGCGACGGATTGCCGCTCACCCACCGCGTGGTGACGGTGACGGGTGATGCGGTGAAAACGCCTTGCAACCTGCGGGTCGCCTGCGGCGATTTGTATTCCCACGTTGTGGAAGAAGCGGGCGGATTTACGTGCGAGCCGAAAAAGGTGATTTCCGGCGGCCCGATGATGGGAATTTCTCTCTTTTCTCTGGACATTCCCGTGGTGAAAACCACGTCGTGCATTCTTGCTTTTGCCGAAGACCCGGTGGAGCAGGCGCAGACGACCGCGTGTATCCATTGCGGGCGGTGTTTGCGCGCGTGTCCGGAATTGCTTGTTCCGCGCTCGTTGCACGCCGCTGCCCAAGGGGAGAATTTTGAACATTTTATGGCGCTCTCCGGTATGGAGTGTATTGAATGTGGCTCGTGTACCTATGTGTGCCCCGCCAAAATCCCGCTGACACAGAGTTTTCAGTATGCCAAGCGGAAATGCCGCGCGCTGTTACAAGTGAAGAAAACGGAACAAGCGCATAAGACGGAAGAAAGCGGGGAGAAGAAATGACCGACCAAATTCATATTTCCTCCTCGCCGCATATCCGTTGTGACGTGACTACCGCCCGTATTATGCAGGACGTGATTATCGCCCTGCTTCCGTGCGGCGCGTGTGGGGTGTACCTGTTCGGGCTGAAAGCGCTGTGGGTGATTTTGGCGAGTGTGGCGACTTGCCTTTTGACCGAATTCCTTTTCCAAAAAGGGATGCATCGCCCCGTCACCGTGTCGGACGGAAGCGCGGTGGTGACCGGACTGTTGCTCGCCTACTGCCTGCCGGCATCGGTGCCGCTGTATGTGCCGATTATCGGCGGTGTGTTCGCCATTCTCGTCGTCAAGCAACTGTTTGGCGGTATCGGACAAAATATTATGAATCCCGCCCTTGCGGCGCGGTGTTTTCTTGTGATTTCCTTTGCCGGACGGATGACGCTCTACCCGCCGATACATACCGCGCAAAAAGCGGTGGATTTGGTGTCTTCTGCTACGCCGCTTATGGATTTGAAAGCGGGGCAGGCGGTCGATTTGTGGCAACTGTTTCTCGGCAACCACAGCGGCTGTATCGGCGAAACGTCGGTTGCGGCGGTGCTGATTGGCGCGCTGTATCTGTTCTTCCGCCGCGTGATTACGTGGCACATTCCCGTGGCGTACATCGGCTCGACATTGTTGTTCTGCGCCGTGTTTGCGCTGACGAAAGGCGCCGTGCCCGCGGATATGACGATGGGCACCTACCTCGTCGCGCAAGCGTGCGGCGGCGGTTTGGCGCTCGGTGCGTTCTTTATGGCGACCGACTACGTGACTTGCCCGATTACCAACGGCGGACGGCTGTTATACGGTGTGCTCCTCGGTTTCTTGACGGCGGCGTTTCGCGTGCTCGGCAAGTCGGCGGAGGGTGTGTCCTTTGCGATTATTATCGTCAACCTGCTTGTGCCGCTTATTGAAAAAATCACTATGCCCCGTGCGTTCGGCAGAAAGGGGCGTGTCAAATGAAAAAGAGTCTTTTGAAAGATGCGCTTGTGCTCTTTGTCATTACGCTGTTGTCAGCGGTGGCGCTCGCGTGCGTGTATGCGCTGACCAAAGACCCCATCGCCAAAGCGGCGGAGGAGGCCAAACAAAAAGCGTACGAAACGGTGTATGCCGGCGTCACCTTTGAAGCGGTGCAAAGCGGGTATGACCTCGTAACCGCGGCGAACGATGCGCTTTCGACCGGCGACGTGCGTGACGGCGGTGTTTCGCTGAAACGCGCGACGGTCACCG
The DNA here is from genome assembly GCA_045600765.1 of Acutalibacteraceae bacterium. Lineage (GTDB taxonomy): Bacteria > Bacillota > Clostridia > Oscillospirales > Acutalibacteraceae > RGIG426. The sequence continues at coordinate 37,800 of JAZRYM010000058.1, forward strand.
AAATTCTTCGCGCCGTCGATAAAGACGGCAACGCCGTCGGCTACGTGGTGTCTGCCCTGTCTAAAAGCGGCTACGGCGGCGATGTGACCGCCGCGGTCGGCGTGACGAACGAGGGCAAAATTTGCGGGTTTACCGTGCTGTCGCACAGCGAGACCGCCGGGTTCGGCGCGCGCTGTGACGAGCCGGAGTACCAAAAAACCTTTGTCGGCGACCAATCCGCCGCCGATGTGGATGCTATTTCCGGCGCGACCTATACGACCACCGCGCTGAAAGAGATTTGCGGCGCCGCGCTGTATGCGGTGCGCGAAGCGGAAAGCGGGGTGAACGCCGATGCTTAAACAAGCGTGGGAACGGCTCTACAATGGGCTGATAAAAGAAAACCCCACCTTTGTGCTGATGCTCGGGATGTGCCCGACCCTCGCCGTGACAACGGCGGCGATGAACGGACTCGGAATGGGTTTGTCTACGGCGGCGGTGCTGACCTTGTCGAACCTGATGATTTCCGCTTTACGCAAAGTCATTCCCGCACGGGTGCGGATGCCGGCGTATATCGTCATTGTCGCCACCTTTGTGACGGTGGTGCAACTGCTGATGCAGGCGTACGTCCCGTCGCTGTACGATGCGCTCGGACTGTATATCCCGCTGATTGTGGTGAACTGCATCATCCTCGGCCGTGCGGAATCGTACGCCTCGAAACATCCCGTGTGGCCGTCGCTGTTTGACGGGCTCGGAATGGGGCTCGGCTTTACGGTGGCACTCGTGTGTATCGGTGCTGTGCGCGAACTGCTCGGCAACGGTACGGTGTTTGGGGCGACGGTGCTTCCCGAATCGATAGACCGCATCGCCATTTTTGCGATGGCACCCGGCGCGTTTTTCGTGCTCGCGTGCCTGACGGCGCTCCAAAACAAATTGAAAGCGCCGTCCGCCACCAACGTCCCGCGCGCCAAAGAACGCACCTGCGCCGGCAACTGCGCTTCCTGCCCGTCCGGGTGTATCGGTTGCGTTTCTGCCGCCAAACCGGAGGAAAAGGAGGGCGATGAGACATGACGTCGTTACTTCTTTTGCTGTTGACAACCGCGCTTGTCAATAACGTGGTGTTGAGCCAATTCCTCGGACTTTGCCCTTTCCTCGGTGTGTCCAAACAACTGAAAACCGCCGCCGGAATGGGCGCGGCGGTCGTGTGCGTTGTGACGCTGTCGTCCGCGCTGACGTCGCTGCTGTATACCGGCATTTTGCGCCCGCTCCACCTCGAATATATGAACACCATTGCGTTCATTTTGGTGATTGCGGCGCTGGTGCAACTGGTGGAAATGACCCTCAAACGGTACAGCCGCCCGCTGTATGCGGCGCTCGGCGTGTATTTGCCGCTGATTACGACCAACTGCGCCGTTTTGGGCGTGGCGCTGCAAAACGTCCAACAGGAAAACAATTTTATCACCGCGGTGATGAACGGGCTCGGCACGTCGCTCGGCTTTTTCGTCGCTATCGTGGTGATGGCGGGCTTGCGGGAAAAAACCGCGATTAACGACGTGCCCGATTCGTTTAAGGGAATGCCTATCACCTTACTGACCGCGGGATTGATGGCGATTGCGTTTTACGGATTTAAGTCGTTGTTGTAATTTCTTTGGTAAAACGATTTCTTGACATTTTCGGAAAGGAGGCAACCGTATGGGAACGGCTATCGGAATTGCCGCCGCCGTGGTCGGCGGAATGGGATTGCTCATCGGTGCGTTGCTCGTGACGGCAGACCGTTTTTTGGCGGTGCCGACCGATGAATTGACCGAAAAAATCCGCGCCGTACTGCCCGGCAACAACTGCGGCGGTTGCGGTTATGCGGGATGCGATGCGCTTGCGCAGGCGATTGCCAAAGGGGAGGCCAATCCCGCTTCCTGCCCGGTCGGCGGGCAAGCGGTTGCCGCCCTTGTTGCGGAGCTGACGGGCAAAGAAGCGGAGTTCACGCGGATGTCCGCCTACGTCCGCTGTGCCGGCACGTGCGAAAAATCGAAGCATATTTATCAGTATTTCGGCGACGAGGATTGCCGCCGTGTAACGATGGTGCCCGGTCGCGGCACCAAAGCGTGCGCCTACGGTTGTCTCGGGTTCGGCGCGTGCGTGAAAGTGTGTGACTACGATGCCATTCACATTGAACAAGGTGTCGCCGTGGTGGATAAGGAAAAATGTGCCGCGTGCGGCAAATGCGTCGATGCCTGCCCGCAAAACATTATTGAATTGGTGCCGTATACCGCGCAATACGTGGTGACCTGCCTTTCGCAGGAACGCGGCAAATCGGTCAAAGAAATGTGCGAAGCGGGTTGCATCGGATGCGGTCTTTGCGCACGGGAATGCCCGACCGGTGCGATTACGTTAAAAAATAACATTGCGCATATTGACCAAACACTGTGCATTAACTGCGGTGCGTGTATGGAAAAATGTCCGACGAAGGTTATTCGCAAACGATAATGGATATACTACCTTACAGCGGCGATAACGCCGACAATGTAAGGAGGAATCTTTGTGAAAAAACTTTTGGCAATGCTGGCGGCGGTTTTCGCGCTTGTAACGCTGTTGACCGCCTGTGACCGCAACGTCGGCAAAAAAGACACGACCGAGCCGTCACAACCCGTGGCGGCGGCGGTGAAAACGGGTCTTGCTACGGTGAGTTCCGTGGCAATTTCCGACGATGCACTGACCGACAAAACGGTGGTCGCCGCCGTGGCAATCGGCGAGGGCGGCAAACTCACCGCCTGCAAACTGGACGAAATTGAGACGGATGCCAAACTGAACAACGGGAAAATTACCCGCGAAAAGGACGTGCGCAGTAAGTACGAGCAGGGCTACGATTACGGGCTTGCTTCTGCCGATTCCACAAAAAAAGAGTGGTTTGAGCAGGTGGACGCGCTGTGCGATTACGTGATTGGCAAAACCGCCGCCGAAGTGGCGGAAATTCCGCTGGAAAACGGTGTCGCCACCGACGAGATGTTGCGTGCGCGATGCAATCTTTCGATTACCGCGTTTTTGGAAGCCATCGGCAAAGCGTGCGATTCCGCGGCGGAACGCGGCGCGCAAGCGAACGATGCGCTCGCCCTTGCCGTAACGGCGGAATCGGCACCCGACAGCACCGACAAAGCGGTGCATACGGCGGTGCAACTCGCCGCTGTGACCCTCAATTCCCGCGGGGTGGTCACCGACTGCCTTGTGGATGAGTCGGGCAAAAAGGTGGAAGTGAAAGACGGCGCGTTTTTCGGTGAAACGGGAACGTATCGCTCAAAACGCGGGCAAAAAGAGGGAATGGAAGACACCACCGACACCGACACGGTCGCCGATTGGTCGCGTTCTTCCCGCGCGTTTGAGGAATATGTCATCGGCAAGACGGCGGCGCAAGTAAAGGCAACTCCCTTGACAGATGGGAAACCTGCCGCCGACACCGATTTGGCGGAAAAATGCACCATCCGCGTTACCGAAATGATGAATAACGTGCTGAAAGCCATTGATAGGGCATCCGAAACCGACACAACAAAGACGACGGCAACCGCCACGGCAACGGCAACCGCGACCGGCAGTTTGCTGGACGATGCCGCCGATTTGGCGGACGATGCCGGCGATTTAGTAGGGGATGCCGCCGACCGTGCGGGCGATGCGATTGACCGCGCGGGAGACGCGGTGGACAACGCGCTGAACGGAGAAAGATAAACACGGTGCTTTTCCAAAGCGTAAAGGCGGGAGCCTTTACGCTTTGGAGGGCGCATAGGAGGGACGAAGAATGAAAAAAATCCTGTGTTTGCTGTTGTGCCTTGCTGTGTGCGGGGTGCTGTTTGCCGGATGCACCGCGAAAAACGAACCTTCGTCCGTAACGTCGGTGAGCGGCACGACGGCGAAAGACCCCGGCCCCGGCCGTTATGAGGAAACCTACTACGATTTGTTTGATACTACCTGCACCTTTATCGCCTATACCGACAGCGAGGCGCAATTTGACGAGATTTCCGAAAAACTGCACGAATACCTGCTGAATTATCACAAACTGTACGACATCTACACCGACTACGAGGGCGTGACCAACCTGCGTACCCTCAACCTCGCCGCGGGAACCAAACCGCTGACGGTGGACCACAAGATTTTGGAAGTGCTGGAATTGGGCAAAAAAACCTATGATTTGAGCCACGGTCAGGTGGATATTACATACGGCGCGGTGCTGTCGCTGTGGCATACGACGCAGGCGGCGGCGGACGAGGACGAGGTGTACGTGCTTCCGAACGACGACACACTCGCCGAGCGCGCCACGCACACGAATATCGACAATCTGGTGATTGACCGCAAAAAGAGCACCGCCTTTGTCACCGACAAAGAGATGAAACTTAACGTGGGTGCTATCGCCAAAGGGTACGCGGCACAGCAGGCGTGCGCCTATCTGCGCTCGCTCGGAATCACGTCGGCGGCGCTGAATATGGGCGGTAACGTGTGCACCATCGGCGTGAAAAAGGACAGCGGCGAAAAATGGAGTGTCGGCATCGCCGACCCGGACGGCAACGGCTATCTCCGCTCGGTGGAGGTCGCCGACCAATGCGTAGTGACAAGCGGCGATTACGAGCGCTACTATGAGGTGGAGGGCAAGCGCTACTGCCACCTCATCGACCCGAAAACCAACTATCCCGCCCGCACTTTCCGCAGTACGACGGTGGTTGGCGCGGATTCGGGGTTGTGCGATGCGCTGTCTACCGCGCTGTTTTTGATGTCGCTTGACGAGGGTCGCGCGCTGATTGAAAACACCGACGGCGTGGAAGCGTTTTGGATTTTGGCGGACGGTTCCACCGCGCAGTCGGACGGATTTGCCGCCCTGCTTACGAAAGAAACCGATGAAACGGACGAATGAGACGAAAAAACCGCGCTTTTTTCAGCGCGGAGATATGTTGCTTTTTTCAGCGTTGCTGCTGCTTGCGGCAACGCTGTTTGTCGTTCATTTTGCCGCGCCGAAAGCGGCGGGTGCGGCGGTAAAAATCGCGGTGGATAACCAAACGGTCGCCACGTTGCCGCTCGCAAAAAACACGACTTATCAAGTGGAAACGGACGCGGGGTATAACCTTGTCGTGGTGCAAGACGGGCGGGCATTTGTGCGGGATGCGGACTGCAAAAACCACATTTGTGTTAAAAGCCGCGCCGTGTCGCGCGCGGGGGAAAGTATCGTTTGCTTGCCGCATAAGATGACAGTCACCGTGGTGGGCGACGAGCCGCCCGCGGTGGATTTTGTGGTGTAAGGAGGGGCGAGGATGAAGAAAAAATGGCCCCTTTACGGGATGCTTGTTGCGCTGGCGTTTACGCTGTCGTATGTCGAAATGCTGTTGCCGTTTTCGCTCGGAATTCCCGGCGTGAAGCTGGGACTTGCGAACCTCGTGACCCTTGTGGCGCTGTATCTGCTTCCCGCACCGGGCGCGGCGGCGGTGGCGCTGTGTCGGATTGTGCTCGCCGGGTTTACCTTCGGGAGTATGAGCGCGATGTTGTACGCGCTGTGCGGCGGCGCGGTCAGTTTTTTCGTGATGTGGCTGTGCAAAAAAGTTCCGGTGTTTTCGCCCGTGGGCGTGAGTGTCGCGGGCGGTGTCGCACACAATATCGGACAACTGACGTGCGCCGTTTTGGTGATGCAGACGGTGGGACTGTCGTGGTATTTGCCGGTGCTGTTGCTGTCCGGTACGGTCGCCGGTGCGGTCATCGGCATCCTCGGCGGGCTTGTGGTACAGCGCCTGCCGGAACAATTAAAAATTGAGAATTAAGAATTTCCTCCGGCGTGCTTCGTAGGAGACGGCGACCAGTTGCGGTGCGTAACCATAAAACGGTATGTCATTTTGTGAGGGGCGTCGAGGGCGCCGCCCCCTACACGCTCGCCGAGAGATGGTACCGCATCGTAGGGGACGGCGCCCTCGACGTCCCTTTGCGGAATTCCACA
>JAZRYM010000059.1:0-4541 GCA_045600765.1 Acutalibacteraceae bacterium
TTTCTTTTCTGCTTCCATTTTCATCCTCCTCCTAACACAACAAATTTATTTTAGCGAATTTTTCGCTAAAAGTCAATAGCGAAAAACTTTCTAAGGTATACTATTTTCAGAACATCGAACAACCACCGTTAGAAAGGAGTAGCGCTATGCCTTTGTATCGCCGGTTGCGCGATTTGCGCGAGGACAAGGACTTGACCCAAGCCAAACTGGGTGAAATTTTGTCGTGCAGTCAGCGAGTTTACAGCAACTATGAACGCGGCGACATCGACATCCCCACCGTCACCCTTGTGAAATTAGCGGATTTTTATCACGTGTCGGTGGACTATCTCCTCGGCCGCACCGACAATGCCGAAATGAATAAATAACACGCTTCTTTCACACCTTTTTTATATCACAACGAAGCACCCCGTGGTTTCCCACGGGGTGCTCGTTTTAAGAGGGTGTTTTGAGGAGGGTTTTCTCCCTGAACCTCGGGAGCGGTGCGGCTCCGCTGTCCCTCGGTTCGCTTATAGTATAGCAGGCTTGTCCCGCGAATGTGTAACCGAACTTTTACGAATTTGGGGTAAAATCGAGGAAAATTTTGCGAATTTTGAAAAATTTTCGAACAAATGTTTGACAAATGCCAAACCGTGTGCTATACTGAACGTGAACAAATGTTCGATAGGAGGTTTTTTTGATGAAACCGTTAAACGAAAAGCAACAACGTGTACTGGAATATCTGCAAAACCGCGCGCAAGAGGGTGTGCCGCCCTCGGTACGTGAAATTTGCGATGCCTGCGGCATCAAATCCACCTCGACGGTGCACGCCTACCTTAAACTGCTGGAAGACGAGGGATATATCAACCGCCAAAGCGGCTTAAACCGCTCCATTCGGATGCCGGGCGAGCAGGTGGCGAAAATCCCGCTTCTCGGCAAAGTCACCGCCGGCAACCCCATTTTGGCGGTGGAGGAAATTGAGGATTACGTCCCCTATTCGGGCGGCCAGTTCCCCGCAAGCGAGATGTTTGCCCTGCGCGTGTGCGGCACCAGTATGATTAACGCCGGTATTCTCGACGGCGACGTGGTTGTGGTGCATCGCACGCCCGCCGCCCAAAACGGCGACGTCATCGTCGCTCTTATCGAGGACGAAGCCACCGTCAAGCGCGTGTTTTGGGAGGACGGGCACGTTCGCCTGCAACCCGAAAACGACGCATTTGAGCCGATTATCGTGCCCGAAGTGGTGGTTCTCGGCAAAGTCGTGTCCCTCCTCCGCTTTTTCTGATTGTTTGTAAAAGCGGACGTTCTATGCTCATTTCGCCTTGCGGCGTGATGATAAACATTTTATTTTCAGGAGAGTGCTTTTTGATTAAGTACAACCACACGGTGATTGTGCGCTGACCGGGAGGTTTGCGACAATCGCGAGACCTCCCAGCGCAATGCCATTGAAGTCAACAATTTTCAGGAGGATAAACAATGAAAGCAAATGACGTTATTATTCGTTTAGAAAAACCCGAAGACTACCGCGCGACCGAAACCCTCGTCCGCGAAGCCTTTTGGAACGTGTACCGTCCCGGGTGCCTTGAACATTACGTGCTCCATGTTTTGCGGGATGACCCCGCGTTCGTGAAAGAACTGGACTTTGTGATGGAGCAAAACGGCGAACTTGTCGGGCAAAATATGTTTATGAAAACCGTGATTGAAGCGGACGACGGGCGCGAAATCCCCGTGCTCACGATGGGCCCGATTGGCATCGCTCCCGCACGCAAGCGGCAAGGGCTCGGCAAGCGCTTGCTCGATTTTTCGCTCGAACAAGCGACAAAACGCGGGTTTTCCGCGGTGCTGTTTGAGGGGAATATCGCCTTTTACGGCAAAAGCGGGTTTTCCTACGCTTCCGATTTCGGTATTCGCTACCACGATTTGCCCGCGGGCGCGGACGCCTCGTTCTTTCTGTGTAAAGAGCTGGTGCCCGGCGCGCTCGCCGACGTGACCGGCGTGTACCAAACACCCGCCGGCTACTACGTAGATGAGGCGGACGCGGAAGCGTTTGACAGGCAGTTTCCGAAAAAGGAAAAGCAAAAACTTCCGGGTCAACTGTTCTAAACGAAACCATCAAAAAAAGGGCTGATGCGAAGCATCAGCCCTTTCCTTTTTCATTCAGTTTTGGTACTCCGACGTGATGCCGTAGTATTCTTCAAGGCACAGCCCCGATGCCGCGATGTTCGCCGCCACCGTCTTGCCGACGTAACGGATGTGCCACGGCTCGTACATATAGCCGGTTTGCGCTTCCTTGCCTTTCGGGTAGCGCAGGATAAACCCGTATTCGTGGCAATGCGCCTCCACCCACTTGCCGGTCGGCGTGTCGCCGAACGAGTCGGACACGCCGTTTAAGTCAATCGCCAACCCCGTTTGGTGCTCCGAATGACCGGGCCGCGCGGAATAGCGGTCGGCGTTCGCCTTGCCGTCGTTCGCCACATAGCGGTTGTAGAGAATTTCCTGCGTCCCGTAATCGCGGAAGCCGGAGGAAATATACAGCGTATACCCCGCATTGGCGGCGGCGGCTTTGAGCGACATATACGCGCTGTCGCACTCCGCCGTCAGGTCGCCGGGCGCATAGGACGCGGGCAACCCGTACGTCTTATTCGCCAAAAGCACGCCGTCCACATAGGTCACTCCGCCCACCGTTTTGATTTCGTAGCCGTTGGCGGATTGGCTCACGCTGTCCGGCACGGCGGCTTTGGTGGTTGCTTTTTTGGTCGCCGCCTTGGTCGCCGCCTTGGTCGCCGCTTTGGTCGGTGCTTTGGGCGGTGCGGTAGCAATCTTTTCCTCCGTCGTCGTCGCCACGGTCGTAGTCACCGTTGTGGTCGTAGCGGCCGTTTCGGTCGTCGTAACCGCCGCCGTTTCGGTTGCCGTCGCGGTGGCGGTGGTGGTAGTCGGCACCTGCGGTTTCGGAGACGGCACCGTCTGCTCTTTTTTGCATCCGGAAAGAAGCATACACACCGCGAAAAACAGCGGAAGTACACACCGTTTTTTCAAAAAAATCCCTCGTTTCTAAAGAAAAAAGCCTTCCGCAGAAGGCTTTTTCGGTTTTTTGTCGTCTATTCGGTTTACGGCACGTCGTCGTTGACCACGCGCGGTTCGCCTTCAAGAAGCGCCGGATTTTCGAGATACTCGGCAAACCGACGGAACGCAATGGCATAATAACTGCCGTGGCAGATGCGCTCGTCCATCACAAGCCCCATCGGGATGCACCGTTCAAACACGATTTCGCCTTTTTTGCGGCGCGGCACTTCTTCGGTGTTGCCCATCGTGAGGAGCATACTGGTCGTACCGAAGTTGTAGACGTGGTGATAGATGTAGTTGGTGCGCAAACTCGCCAGGTTCGAGAGGGTCATCGTCGCGTGGAACGGGCTCATCTCAATAACCGATGCGGGCAACATCCCGTGCTTGTCCGCCCACTTAAAGACGTTGACACCAAAGCGCACAAGCCCCGGCACAGAGAACAAAAAGCGAATCATTTTTTCGGTGGCGTTGTCCGCTTGCGCCGTGCGGTTGTGCTCCACAAACTCGTCTATCTTGCGTTGCACCTCAAACACGTCGTCCGTGCGGTCAAAATGCATTTTCGCCATCGTTTCGCCGTTTTCCACACCCGGCTGCAACACCACCATACCGATGTCAATGCTGTTGCGCGCGTAAATGGTCTTGTTCACCACAAAACGGTTTAACTGCGGGTATTCCGCCACCGTGCGGATAAACGCGGCAAGCACCAGACCGATGTGGCTTAACGTGTGCCCCTCTTTTTTCTTGTCGCGTAAATATTGATGCATCGGCTCTACCGGGATATACACTTTAATATTATTCATCGAATCGCTGCGCTCCGCCATCACGTGCGCCGCAATCGCATACAGCGGGTCTACCGTTTTAACCCGGCGACCGTCTTTTCGCTTCATAGAATCATCTCCTGTCTTGCAACGATGATATGCGGTCATTATACACCATTTTTCCCGAAATTGCAACCTTTTTCCAAAGGAAAAGGGAATTTCGGTGTCGCCGCACCCTCGCTCCCGCGCTCGCACTTCTTCACTCTTCACTTTTCACTCTTCACTCCCGCGCCAACGCACAAACGTGGTGTAGAGAATGGCGACCCGCCGTCCCTTTTGCGGAATTTCCCGCACACCCCCGGCGTGCGTGTAGGGGACGGCGCCCTCGACGTCCCTTGGTGGGATTTCGCACTCACCCGCGGCGGCTTTGTAGGGCAGGGCCTTGGTCCTGCCGCCGTTGGTCGGTGCAAAATTCACAAGCGGCAGGAGCAGTTCCAGTTGCGGTGCCCAAACCGCCTAATGTGCCTGTCGGCACGGCGGTTTGACCGCTGCCATAACTCCGCCTCGCTGTATCCGCCACCGGCGGCGCTCGGCTTCGTTAGCCCCCGCCCTACGTCACCATCCAACATTTTCCGCACCCACCTACGGCTACGCACAAAACGTGGTGTAGGCGTCGCCGAACGGCGACGGATGAGGTGTTTCGAAAACCCACCACCTCATCCGTCACGGCTTCGCCGCGCCACC
>JAZRYM010000060.1:0-21332 GCA_045600765.1 Acutalibacteraceae bacterium
GCAAAAGCGCCTTGAAACGGCTGTTTCAAGGCGCTTTTTTGTTTACTCTTCCATTTGTTTTCCGAGGAATCCGGCGGCAACTTGGGCGAGTTTGATATCGCCCTCGCCGGGAAGCGCGCCCGATTCGGGAAGCATCAAGCACACGGCGCCGGTCACGTCACCGGCGGACAAAATGGGGTAACAAACGGAGGCTTGCCGGTCACTCCCCTCGGTCGGGAAAAAGCGAGTGGTCTCGGTGGCGGTCGCCACAAACTGGCGGCGGTTTTCCATATACTGTTCCAACTGTTCAGACAGCCGTCGGTCAACAAATTCGCGTTTCGGCACTCCTGCCGCCGCCACAACACGGTCACGGTCGGCGATAATCACGGGCACCCCGCACGCGCGGGACATCACGTCGGCGTACTGCGACGCGAACGAGGCAAGTTCGCCCATCGGCGAATATTTTTTGAACACCACTTCCCCGTCTTTGCTTGTGAAAATTTCCAGCGGGTCGCCCTCGCGAATCCGCATCGTGCGGCGAATTTCTTTCGGAATCACCACACGCCCTAAATCATCAATACGGCGCACAATGCCGGTTGCTTTCATTGCACATTCTCCTCACATCATTTATTGCGCCCTTAGTGTGCCGCACCGGACGGAAAATTATTCACATTTTCCAAAGGGAAAACCGCTGCTTTTTGTGTAAATTTTTCCTTGCTTTTTCCGTGTGGCTGTGGTATAATTCGACTGTTGCGCGTTTTGGCGCATAATTTGACAAATTTCGGAAATTTTTCATAAAGATAGGAGATTTCGTATGGCACCAATCGTAGCAGTTCTGATTTTCCTCGCAATGTTTACGCTCATCATCATCGACAAAATTCCGCGTCATCTCGTGACCCTCGGTTGCGGCGTGTTGACCCTCGGCATCGTGTTTGGGTTGATTATGAAAAACCCGACGGCGATTGTCGAAACGCTCAATGTCAAGGAGATTTTCACCACGGAATTTTGGTTCCACAAAGGCGAGGGCGGCGAGGCTTCCGTCGGCATCAACTGGGCGACCATTATCTTTATCGCCGGTATGATGGTGATGGTGGAAGGCATGGCGCGCGTCGGTTTCTTCCGCTGGCTGTGTATGCGCATCGCTAAACTGGTCAACTGCAAAACCGTGCCCGTGTTTGTCACCTTTATGATAATGTCCGCTGTGCTGTCTATGTTTATCGACAGTATCACCGTCATTTTGTTCTTGGCGGCGGTCACGATTGAACTCGGCACGCTCTTAAAATTCAACCCCATTCCGATGATTTTGTCCGAGATTTTCTGCGCCAACCTCGGCGGTTCCGCCACTATGTGCGGTGACCCGCCAAACATCATCATCGGCACGCAACTCGGTTACACTTTCGGTGATTTCGTCGCCAACACCGGCATTATCGCCGGCATCTGCCTCGTGTTCACCGTGTTCTATTTCCTGCTCGTCTTCAAAAAAGACCTCAAATCCACCGACAAAGTGGATGCGTCCGCGCTTCCCGACCCGAAAGAAGCCATTTTGGATAAACCCGGCTTTATCGTGTCCACCTGCATCTTCCTGCTCGCCGTGGTGCTCCTTGTCACCCACGCACAAACCGGGTTGACGGTGGCATCCATCGGCGTTGCGATTGCGCTCATCACCCTCATCACCGCACCGAAACACATCGGCGAAGTCATCAAAAAAGTGGACTACAAAACGCTGCTCTTCTTCGTCGGCTTGTTTATCGTTGTCGGCGGGCTTGAACAGACCGGCGTGCTCGAACTCATCGCCAACTTCATTAAGAGCATCAGCGGCGGCAACTTGTTCGTTATGGTCGGCATTATCCTGTGGATTTCCGCCATCGCCAGCGCGTTTGTGGATAACATCCCGTTCGCCGCGACCATGGTGCCGATTATCCAGTCGCTCGCACCCGAAGCCGCGCTGCTGAAAGTGCTTGCGTGGGGACTTTCCATCGGTACCGACATCGGCGGCTCCGCCACCCCGATTGGCGCATCCGCCAACGTGGTGGGAATCTCGGTCGCAAACAAAAACGGCTACAAAATCGGCTGGGGCAAATATTGTGCGAAACTCGCCCCCGCTACCGTGATGGTGCTCGCCATCTCCACCTTGTTCATCTTCCTGCGCTACAAAACCCAGTTGATGGGATAAAAGCGTAAAACAAAAAATCACCCCGCGCGATTTTTCAAAAAATCGCGCGGGGTTTTGTTTTTTTGCTTGCAATATACCGTTTTTGTGGTACAATAAAAGTGTGTACGATAATGAGGGTGTCGAAATATACACCGACTTTTGTGTCCACAAAAAGTTTTTACTAATTTTTTATATTGGAGGAGTCATTCAATGAAAGCCTTGATTCTCAACTCTGGTCTTGGTCAACGTATGGGTGCTTTGACCAAAACCCATCCGAAATGTATGACAAACATTTCGGACACGGAAACCATTTTAAGCCGTCAATTGACTCTGATTGCCAAAGCCGGCATCCGCGAAGTGGTTATGACCACCGGGTATTTCAATGATATTTTAGTCGACTACTGCTCTTCCTTGTGCACCCCTCTTCATATCACATTCATCAACAACCCTCTCTATGACAAAACCAACTACATTTACTCTATCTACTGTGCGCGGGAACAGTTGTCGGATGACGATGTTTTGTTAATGCACGGCGATCTCGTCTTTGAAGAATCCGTTTTGGACGACCTGCTCTCTTGCGAAGAAAGTTGTATGAAAGTATCTTCCACACAACCTCTCCCTGAAAAGGATTTCAAGGCTGTGGTTCACAATCATCGTGTTTCTAAGGTTGGCGTTGAATTCTTTGAAGAAGCCATGGAAGCGCAAGCGCTGTATAAGCTCAATCGCAACGACTGGAATCTTTGGCTAAATAAAATCTGCGCTTTCTGTGAGAAGAACAATGTAAATTGCTATGCCGAAGCGGCACTAAATGAAATCACAGAGGCTCTCCCTCTCCGCGCTCTTGATGTGGAGGATCGACTGTGCACCGAAATCGACACGCCAGAAGATCTTAAATACGTATCCGCCCGTCTTCATGAAATTGAAAACCGCACTGTGTATATGTGTTTTTCCACCGATATGGTTCATTCGGGGCATATCGCCCTTATTCGAAAAGCTCAAAAATACGGAAAATTGATTGTGGGTGTGTTGTCCGATGAGGCGGTATCTTCGTACAAACGCTTCCCCCTTCTGCCTTTTGAGGAAAGGAAATCTATCTTTGAAAACATTTCCGGAATTGAAGCGGTAGTAGAACAAAAGGATTTAAGTTATGCAGAAAACCTCAAAAAATACAAACCCACCTATGTTGTTCACGGCGATGACTGGAAAACCGGATTCCAAAAAGCCATTCGCGACGAAGTTGTTGACGTGTTGAAAGAATTCGGTGGCGAATTGATTGAATTTCCCTATTCCAAAAACAAAAAATTTGAGGAAATTGAAAAGCGCGCCCGTGCCAATCTTTCCATTCCGGATATGCGCCGTGGAAGACTCAAAAAATTGCTGGCAATGAAGGGGTGTGTCACCGCATTGGAGGCGCACAGCGGCATTACCGGCTTAATCGTTGAAAACACTCGCGTATGCCAAAACGGAAAAACCTACCAGTTTGATGCCATGTGGGTTTCTTCGCTGTGCGATTCCACCGCAAAAGGCAAACCCGATATCGAACTGGTCGATATGACATCGCGTTTTCGCACCATTGACGATATTATGGAGGTCACCTCCAAACCCATCATCTTCGACGGGGATACCGGCGGCTTGACCGAACACTTCGTATACACCGTTCGCTCGCTGGAACGTATGGGTGTCTCTATGGTAATTATTGAGGACAAAACCGGTCTGAAAAAGAACAGTCTTTTTGGCACCGAAGTGGCTCAAACGCAAGACAGTATCGAAAATTTCTGTGCCAAGATTCGCGCCGGTAAGGCTGCCCAAAAAACTCCTGATTTTATGATTTGCGCGCGTATCGAAAGCCTCATTTTGGAGCGCGGAATGGAGGATGCCTTGGAGCGCGCCTTTGCTTTCTCCGGCGCCGGTGCCGACGCCATTATGATTCATAGTCGAAAAAAAGACCCGTCTGAAATCAAAGAATTCATCGTCGAGTTCCGAAAGAAAAACACCACCACGCCTATCGTAATCGTTCCCACTTCGTTTAACTCGGTATACGAAGACGAATGGAAAGAAATCGGCGCCAATGTCATTATCTACGCCAATCAACTAACACGCACCGGTTTCCCCGCGATGCAAAACGCAGCTAAATTGATTTTGGAAAATCACCGTGCAAAAGAGTGTGATGCAAATTGCATGAGCATCAAAGACATTATCACGCTGATTCCGGAGGAATAACGATGGAACAAACGGTTGTAAACAGCGTTTCGGAACTTCTTCCTTTCATTGGAAAAAGAAAATTTCTTTTGGTGTGTGATCCGGCATATGATTTTCTTCCTTTTAAGACGGTTTTTGCCGATATGCCACATACCCGTTTTTCCGAATTTTCTCCAAATCCTCTCTATGAGCAAGTTTGCGACGGCATTGCGTTGTTTCGGGAAACAAGTTGTGAATTGATCGTTGCTATCGGCGGAGGAAGCGCTATCGACGTTGCTAAATGCATCAAACTGTTTTGCAAAATGGACAACAACATCAACTATCTGCAACAAGAAAAGGTCGATTCTGCCGTCCCTTTGATGGCCGTTCCCACAACCGCCGGAACGGGAAGCGAATCCACTCAACACGCCGTTATCTATTTTGAAGGTGTAAAACAATCTATTTCTCATCCATCAATTGTTCCCAATGTAGTGGCATTGGATGCCTCGGCGTTAAAAACCCTTCCGGTTTATCAAAAAAAATGTACACTGATGGATGCGCTTTCGCAAGCCATCGAATCGTGGTGGTCGGTAAACAGCACCGAGCAAAGCATCCGCTATTCTAAAACCGCCATTTCACTGATAAAAGAAAACTGGGAACCATATATTGTCAGTAACAACGAAGATGCAGCAAAAAACATCCTTTTGGCAGCAAACAACGCCGGTCGCGCCATTAACATCACTGCCACCACCGCCGCTCACGCGATGAGCTATAAACTCACCTCTCTGTATCACCTCCCTCACGGACATGCCGTTGCCCTTTGTATGCCGGAAGTGTGGGCATATATGCTCTCCCATACAAAAAACTGTATTGATGGGCGCGGAGAAGATTATTTAACTAAAACTTTTGAAGAAATCGCCGCTATGGTTTCTCTTGATTGGTATCAGTCTCTCCTCTCCGCTTTGGAGTTAACCTCCCCTGTCTCTTCTGACAAAAAGGCAGACGTATTACTTTTGGTGAATTCTGTAAACCAAACACGCTTGAAAAACAACCCGGTTTCTCTCAACACGACAGCTCTTCGCGAAATGTATGAAAGGATTGTAAAAGATGAAAGTTGAAAATTTTTTGAAAATCCTTGATTCGGATTTTTATACAGGCGTTCCCGATTCGCAGTTGAAAGCAATGTGCAATTATTTAATGCACAGATACGGCATTGACCCTGCTCATCACGTCATCGCCGCCAACGAAGGAAACTGTGTCGCTCTCGCCGCCGGATACCATATGGCCACCAACAAAGTTCCGGTCGTGTATATGCAAAACAGTGGCGAAGGAAACATCATTAATCCGCTCGCCTCTCTGCTGAATGAAAAAGTCTACGCTATTCCAACCATTTTCGTCATCGGTTGGCGCGGCGAACCCGGCATTCACGATGAACCTCAACACATTTATCAGGGTGAAGTCACCGTTCCCCTCTTAGACACGATGGGTGTCAAATCGTTTGTCGTCGGAAAGGACACCTCCGAAACGGAACTTCAATCCGTTATGTCCTCTTTCCGCAAAGTTCTCGACTCCGGAAATTGTGTCGCTTTTGTTATTCGTAAAGGAGCTCTTTCCTACGATGAAGACGTTATCTATCAGAACAATTTTTCCATGTGCCGTGAAGAAATTATTCAGCATATCGTTTCCGTCAGTGACCAAGACCCAATTATATCCACCACCGGAAAAGCAAGCCGTGAATTGTTCGAAATACGCGCCGCCAATGGTCAAAGTCACAAGTTTGACTTTTTGACGGTCGGTTCCATGGGACACGCATCCTCTATCGCGCTGAGTATCGCTGTTCAAAAACCTCACCAAAAAATATGGTGTGTCGATGGGGACGGTGCCGCATTGATGCATATGGGCGCGTTTGCATTAACGGGTGCTGTTTGTCCAAAAAATCTTGTCCACATCGTTATTAACAACGAAGCGCATGAAACGGTGGGAGGAATGCCCACAGTAGCATCCTCTGCTGATTTGTCCGCCGTCGCAAAAGCCTGTGGATATCCGAATACCCTTTGTGTAGACTCCTTTGAGGCTTTGGACGAAGCTCTTATCGCCGCAAAAGCCACTAACACATTGACTTTTATCGAAGTAAAATGCGCATTAGGGTCAAGAGCCGACCTCGGACGTCCCACGACTACCGCTCTTGAAAATAAAGAGAATTTTATGGCGTATTTGGACTCCTTGACGTAATTTTAACCGAAAAACCCCGCCTTGTTCACATTGAACAAGGCGGGGTTTTCTTTTGTTCTTTTGTTCTTTTTTTGCTTATAAACTCAGTCTTCCACTTTCATACCGCGGGTCGTGTCCATAACCAGCAACTCTTTTTCTTTCAACTGGTCGAGGAACGCAAGCACCTGCGGGCCGACTTCTTCCACGGAACTGTCGGTGTACTTATCCATACACACTTTAATCAGTTCGGGCAGCGCAATACCCTCTTGCAACTTTTCAAACATAAAGCGGGTGGACTCGTTTTTGAGCAACACCGCACCGTTATAGCCACCTTCGGCGCCACCCACGGTAACGGCCATCACCTCATCGCCGACTTCGACGATTTCAAACGGGCACCGCAAAAGCAACAGCGGAAAAAATTTCATTTTTTACCCCTCCCAAACAGTTTGTTTATCTTTCTTTTTATCGTGTACGCGCCCTCAACCACCGTCAATTTCAAGCGGCGGCGCGCCGCTTTTTTGGCATAGTCTTTATATTCGTCGCTGTCGGCGGCGATGCGGTGGTCGTCCTTGATAACCTCCGCCAAAATGCCGATAATCCACTCCTCCGGGACGATTTCGGAAAAAGCGCGGTTGTCACCGGCAATGCGGTACCGTCCGAGCCCGTACACCTTGACGATGCGGTGAAGCACGTACGCGCCGTTCGGCCGCTTAAAGAGCACCACGTCGCCTTTTTTGAGCGGGTCGGTGATTTTGCGAATCACCATAATATCGCGGTGTTGCCGCAAAAGCGGCATCATCGAATCGCCCTCGTTCGGGAACGCGATATACCCTTTGCGCTGTATTTCGTTTTCAAAGTTGGTCATGCGCCATCCCTCCGAACGCGACACGCGCCGCCTCGTCTTCCCTATTGCAGAACAGTTCATAAAGTGGGACATTCCGCCCGATTTGTTCCAGCAATTTCACCGTTTTCACGACACCTACCCCGGTTTCCGGGCGATAACTTTGCCCGAGAAGGCGGGGAAACGCCGCCTGAAACGCCACGTTTTCGATGCGGTTTTCCTGCCCGCGATTCAAAAGACAAATAGCGGCAAGCGGGACGATAACGTTTTTCCCAAACCCCTCTTTGCCCATCCACGGCGTACCGCAAACGACGGGTTTTCCGTCCATCACTCGCAAAATCGGCTTGTCGCCGTTGACAACAAAACTGCCCTCGATGTTTTTCAGCCACAAGTTGGTGTGGGTTGTTTTTCCCGTGCCCGATTTTGCGGTAAAAAGATACGCGCGGTCATCGACCGCAACCGCCGCGCCGTGAAAAACGAGCGCATCATACTCCGGCAATTTTTCGGCAATTTTACGGTAGATGGCGGTATTCTCCAATTCCTCCGGCGAGTAACCGGGGTAAGGAATGTGCTCGTGCACACATTCCATCACACTTTTCCGTTCCTCATCCCGCAAATCCTGCTCGGTAATACAAACGGAAAACGCGGGTGTGTCCGTCGTTTCGTATTCCTCCGCGTGGTACAGCGAATCGAACTGTGTCTCTACTTCAAGCGGGATGTCGGCAATCTTAATTCTCTTCTTCATCAGGATTTTTCACCGTCAACACATGAATGGTAGCGACAATAATCTCTGCCAACACGTAGCAAACGAGGAACGTCGCCATACTGACAAACCCAATCAACCGCGCAATCATCTCGTTGTCCCCGAGCAGCGGGAGCAAAAGCGCAAACAACACGCTGACCGGCTGACAGAGATAATAGATAAGATTGGTTTTTAAGCGTGCAAAAGGCGGTTGCTTTTCCAAGCCCGGTTTCCCGAAGCATTTTTGGAGTGTCAGCATACACACCGACACGGCAATCACCGCCATACCGAGCAAGTGCCCGTAATAGCCCGGTTTGCCGAGCCATTGAAGCAAATAGATTTCGCCGAGCACCAACCCGACCCCGACCGCGATACCGCAATAATACCACGCGCGGCTTTTGGTTGCCAACTTCGGCAACCGGCGGTACATAACGCTCCCGAGCAGAAGATACGGAAGCGCGCGGGTAAGGAAACTCCCGGGAATGTAGGTGTAACCGTAAATATTCCACGGAAGCACGCCTGCAAGTTCGCCGGTACACACCGTAAGCACAAGAAGCACGGCGGCAATAACCCCGTCAAAGCGGAGCAAATTCCATTTGTCAAGAAAATAGAGGATGATGTACGCATAGAGAAGCGCCTGCACGTACCAAATAGCGCTGCCGATTTGGAACGGCCACGCGTTCAGCACCACGAAGTTAAACCACACCCGCTTGCTCAAAAACGCCTCAAAAATATTGGCGCCGAGGTAGCGATAGTGGAAAAAGTTAATGACAAAATACGAAACCGCCAGCACCGCAAACGCCATCGCCGAATGCTTTATCGCGCGGACAATGCGTTTCGAGCGGTCTTCCCGCTCCTGCAACACGAGAAATCCGGAAAGAATGAAAAAGGCAAGCGGCACAAACCCGCAAATCGTGCTCACAAGGTCGCCGATAATCGGAATGTAATAGTCGCCGAACAAAATCGGAAACCCGAGCAAATTGAGGCACATAAAAAACATCAGCACGCGGCGCAACCGCTCAATTTGCGGGTAATACCCGCCCATACGTTGCATCCGTTCTTCCGGGGTCGCTTTTTTGACCTTAATGCTGTCCATCACCACGGACACGTCCTCGTCGTCGGTCTTCATCCGCCTGGCGCGCAGTTCTTCTATATCGGCGTCCTGCACCATAATCGGGTTCATTTTGCTCTCGTCGGTCTTCATCCGTTTTGCACGGAGTTCCTCCGCGTCGGCATCGCTGACCATAATCGGGTTCATTTTGCTCTCGTCGGTCTTCATCCGCTTCGCGCGCAGTTCTTCGCGTGTCGGCGCGTTGACCATAAACAGCCCCATCTCGTCCAACGTGACTTGTTCTTCCTGCTTTTTCCGTCTGAACAGACCCGCTTTTTCGCCGTGTTTTTCTTTCATGCTCAGTCATCCTCCTCCGGGATTTCTTCCGTAGGTTTCATCACAAATTCCTGCGCTTGCTTGTTTTGAATGAAATACACCCGCTTGCAATGGCGCAAAATGCTCTTGCGGTGGGTAGACACAATGCACGTTTTGGTCGGGTTGTTGTAAATGATGTTGTCAAGCACCCGCTTTTCCGTGTCGTTGTCGAGGGCGCTCGTCGCCTCGTCCAAAAGGAGAATCGGCGCATCCCGCAAAATGGCGCGCGCAATCGCAATACGCTGCGCTTGCCCTTCGGAAAGCCCTTGTCCGCGCTCGCCCACCTGCCCGTAAATGCCGTCGGGGTGCGGCGCGACAAACTCCCACGCGCAAGCGGTTTTAAGCGCCTCAATGATTTCCTCATCGGTGGCATCCTCTTTCACAAGGCGCATATTGTCCGCAATCGTGCCCGCCATAATGGAGTTGCCCTGCGGCACATAGGAAAACATACACCGCAAATCGGCGTTCATCATAACCTCGTTGCCGTCGACATCGCTCACCGTCACCGACCCGTCCGTCGGGTGAATGAGCCCGAGAAGCAGGCGAAGCATCGTCGTTTTTCCCTCGCCGGAAGGGCCGAGCACCGCCACAATCTCGCCGGGACGGGCAACAAAACTGCCGTGTTCATACACCGACTTGTTCTCGTTGTAGGCAAAAGACACGTCGTTCATCTTGACGGTCAACCCGTTTTCCGCCTGCTCGCTGATAACTTCAAGCGCTTCGGGGTTGTGCCGCTCTTTCGGTAAATCCACCAGTTCGCGAATACGGTGCGCCGAAATAGCGGACGTCACCATTCCCGGCACCGTTGCCACCAACGAATTAAACCGCCCGGTCAGCGAGGAACGCTGTTGCAGGAAAAAGGTCATATCGCCGTACTGAATTTGCCCTGTCCACAACCGCCATAAGCAGTAACCGAACGCGAGCATCGAAATGGCGGTTTGCAAAAGCGACACACCGATATTCGCCTTGATTTCAAACATATTGTAATCGAGGTTGTATTGTTTGTACCTTTTTTGCCACCATTTCAGTTTCTTTTCGGTCGTGCCCGCCACGCCGAACGATTTAATCATATCGAAATTGTAAAACGTGTCCACCTCAAAGGACATCATCTGCGAGTTCATTTCGAGCACCCGTTTTTTGTATTCCCGCATTTTCCGCATAATGAAGCGGGACATCAGCAAGAGAACCGGTGCCGAGCCGAGCGCAATCCACGCCATATTCGGGTCGGTTTTGAACAGCAACCAAAAGGTCGCGCAAAAAGTATACAACGAAATGATGAGGTTCGGAATCCAGCCAATGGCGTTGCTCGCTACCGTGTTCGTATCGTTGCTGAAACGGTTGAGCAAATCGCCGTTCGGGTATTTGTTTAACTCTTTCCACTCCGCATCAATGATTTTGTTGAAAATGGTGGACTGAATATCGTTGTTGACGTAAATGGAGATTTTCAGCCCGATACGGCTGAGCACACTCCCCACCACAAGGGAAAAAACCGTAGACCCTATCATGGCGACAAGCAGAACCCACAAGTTTTCCATCTGTTTGCCCACAACGATGTTGATAAGGAGTTTACCGAGCCACGCCGCGCCGAGCGACAACGTCGACCCGACAAGCCCCAACACCGTATAAAACACGATGACACTTTTGTACTTCTTAGAAAAAGAAAAAATCCATTTCCAATCGTCAAAAAAGTCCTTAAACGTGCCGTCGTGCCACTTGTCGAGGAGCGTTTGCAAAAAATTCAGTTTTAGAAATCGGTTGATGCCGGTATACACCACCGGTTTTTCTTCGCCAAACGGCTCGTTCGTTCTCGCCATAGTGTTTCTCCTATATACAATGGTTTCCTATATCGTTTCCGTTCTTCCGCACCCGATTAACGGCAACGCGCAAAGAACGACACCGAACGATGCTTCTTAGTAAAAAAACCGCAACCTCACGGGCGGTTTTTTCTGTCTCATTTCTCCAATTTAATCACGTCGGTGCCAACCATCGGGCGGAGCACTTCCGGCACGGTGATGCTGCCGTCGGCGTTTTGGTACTGTTCCACAAGTGCGGGGAACACGCGGCTGGTCGCAAGACCGGAGGCGTTCAGCGTGTGGGCAAAGTGGAGTTTGCCGTCCTCGCCGCGGTATTTGATATTGCCGCGGCGCGCCTGATAATCGCGCGCGTTGGACGCGGAACTGACCTCTTTATAAATGCCCATACTGGGAATCCAAATTTCAATGTCGCAGGTGCGCGCCATGGAATAGGAGCAATCGCCCGCCGCCAGTTTCGACAACTGATAGTGCAGACCCAGTTTTTGCACCAGGCGTTCCGCTTTGCCGACCAGTTCTTCAAACGCGGCATCCGAGCCCTCGGCGGTGGTGTATTGCACCATTTCCACCTTATTAAACTGGTGACCGCGAATCATTCCGCGCTCTTCCGAGCGGTAACTGCCCGCCTCGCGGCGATAGCAAGGCGTATAGGCAATATATTTTTTCGGCAGTTCGTCGAGGGACAACACCTCGTCGCGGTGGAGGTTGACAAGCGCGGTTTCCGCCGTCGGAAGCAGGAATTTTTTGTCGCCGGTGGAATTTTCAATCCAGTAGACCTCGTCGGCGAATTTCGGGAACTGACCGGCGGTGTAGCCGCAGGTATAGTTGAGCATGTGCGGCGGGAGCACCATTTCGTACCCGTCGTTCAAGTGCTCGCTGATAAAGAAGTTGAGCAGCGCCCATTCGAGGCGCGCGCCCATTCCACGATAAATCCACGCGCCGTTGCCGCCCAGTTTCGCGCCGCGCTCATAGTCGATAAACCCGTGCGCCTCGCACAAATCCACGTGGTTTTTCGGCTCAAAATCAAACTGCGGTTTTTCGCCCCAAACGTGCACCACGGCGTTGTTTTCTTTGCCGCCGGCAACCACGTCCGGGTCGGGCATATTCGGAAGCGCCAGCAGCAATTCCTTTTGCTTGTCTTCCAGTTCGGCAAGTTTCGCATCTTCCTCTTTAATCTCGGCGGAAAGGGCTTTCATCTCCGCCATCACGGCGGCGACATCGCCACCCTCTTTTTTAATTTGCGGAATTTTGCGGGACACCGCGTTTTGCTCGGCTTTTTTCGCCTCAATCACAGCGGTCATTTGACGGCGAGTGGCATCCAGCGCCAAAATCTCGTCAATCTCGCGGTCCATATCCTTGCAGCGCTTTTTCACGTTGGCTTTCACCGTATCCGGCTCGGCACGCAAAAATTTCAGGTCAATCATGGTTTTGCATCTTCTTTCTTTTATACAAATTGTATTTTCTCACAAACTTTATTCGGCGACGCGGAACCGATTGCACAACGCTTTCAAGTCGTCGTCATCATAATATTCGAGCACCAGTTGCCCGCCTTTTTTGCCCTCTTGCACCTTGACCTTGCGGCCCAGTTGCTCCGCGAGCGCGAGTTCCACTTCCGCATAAAACGGCGCGCGCGCACCCGCCGTTTTCGGCGCGGATTTCGGCGCTTTTTTCGCCTGCTGTGCCAGTTTTTCCACCGCGCGCACCGACAGTTGGTCGGCGACCGCTTTTTCGGCGGCGGCAATTTGCGACGCGCGGGTGTCAAACGCCAAAATCGCGCGCGCGTGGCCGGCGGACAGTTTGCCGTCCGCCACCAAAGCGGCGACCTCGTCCGGCAGGTTGAGCAAGCGGAGCGCATTGGTCACCGCGGGACGGGATTTGCCCACCGCGGCGGCGGTTTCCTCCTGCGTCAACTTGTACGTCTCCATCAGCGAGCGGAAGCCGAGCGCTTCCTCCATCGGGTTTAAGTCCTCCCGCTGTAAGTTTTCAATCAGTGCGAGGGCGGCGGCTTCCTGCTCGGTCATTTCGCGCACGACGACCGGCACTTCTTTCAGTCCCGCCATTTGCGCGGCACGCCAGCGGCGTTCGCCCGCCACCAGTTGATACGACCCGTCCGCCATCGGGCGCACGAGCAACGGTTGCAACACGCCGTGTTGCTCAATCGAATCCGCCAGTTCGCGCAGCGCATCCTCATTGAACGTGTGGCGCGGCTGGTCTTTGTTCGGGATAATCTCGGTCAGTTTGAGCGAGACCGGCGCCAAAGTTTCCACCTGGTTTTCCACCAGCAATGCCGTCAGCCCTTTGCCGAGACCGCCTTTTTTCGTTGCCATAGTCTCCCTCCTTTACCGTTGTTTGGACAAAAATTCTTCCGCCAGACCGCGATACGCCACGTTGCCGCGGGAACTGCGGTCATAATAGTTAATCGGTCGCCCGTAACCCGGCGCTTCGGACAAGCGCACGGCACGGGGAATGGGTGTCGCGAACACCTTGCGCGGGAAATACTGCTTCACCTCGGCGGCAACCTGCTGTGTCAGGTTCAGGCGCCCGTCAAACATGGTGAGCACCACCCCTTCGATGTCGAGGGTGGGGTTGTAGAGCCGTTTGACCTGCCGCAACGTGTTGAGCAGTTGGGACAGCCCTTCGAGCGCGTAATATTCACATTGAATGGGAATGAGCACCGTGTCGGTGGCGACAAGCGCGTTCAGCGCGAGCAGACCGAGCGACGGCGGGCAATCCATAAAGATAAAATCGTATTGGTCGCGAATGGCGGCGAGAGCGGCTTTTAAGCGGCTTTCGCGGCGGGGAGCACCGACCAGTTCGATTTCCACGCCCGACAGCCCGATGTCGGCGGGCATCAAAAACAAGTTGGCGAACGGGAGCGAGACGACCGCTTCGGCGGCGGTGCAGTTGCCGAGCAACACGTCGTAAGACGAATGGACAAGCGCCTGCTTGTTTACGCCGAGACCGCCCGTCGTGTTGCCCTGCGGGTCAACGTCCACAAGAAGCACCCGTTTGCCCATCTCCGCGACGTTGGAAGCCAAGTTGATAGCGGTGGTGGTTTTGCCCACGCCGCCTTTTTGGTTATACACGGCGATAATCCGGCCCATTTGCTCACTCCCTCTCCTCATTTTAAGTGATATAAAAGCAGTATACCACACTTTTCCCCGCTTGAAAAGTCTTTTTTGCAAAAAGTTCGCGCTTTCGTCACGATTTCATAAGGAATGTGTTTTTTCTCCCCTTGTTTTTTGTTTTTTGCGGTGGTATACTAAAAAAGAACCGACAAAACGCGCAAAAACACAGAAAGGAAGTGGCGACGTGCGCCGATTTTTGGTCATTCTCAACCCTTGCGCCGGGCTGAAACGCGGCGTGCGGCAACAAGCCCGCATCCGCAAAATTTTGGAAAAAGCGGGCGACGTCACCGTGCACGAAACCACCGCGCGCGGCGATGCGACCGCGTTTGTGCGCGCGCACGCGGCGGAATTCGACACCGTCGTGTCGGTCGGCGGCGACGGCACCCTAAACGAGGTCATCGCCGGCATCCGCTCGTCGGGTGCGCCCGTAAAACTCGCCCACATCCCCGCCGGAAGCACCAACGATTTTGCCGTCAGTTTGTCGCTTCCCCTCCTCCCGAAAGATGCCGCCAAAAACGCGGTCAAAGGGGTGGCGCGCCCGCTTGACGTCGGAACGTTCAACGGCCGCGATTTTGTGTATATCGCCTCGTGCGGCGCGTTTTCCAAAGCCTCCTATTCCGCGCCGCAAGACGTGAAAAACGTCATCGGACATTTGGCGTATCTCATCGAGGGCATCAAAGAACTGTCCGACCTGCACCCCGTTCACCTGAAAGTGGAAACGACGGGCGCGACGTATGAGGACGACTATATTTTCGCCGCGTTTTGCAACTCCACCTCGTGCGGCGGCGTGCTGAAACTGTCCCGCTCGCGGGTGGATATGAACGACGGCTTGCACGAAATGCTCTTGGTGCGGATGCCGAAAACGATGACCGAACTCGGCAAATTTGCGGAACTCGCCAAAATCGCCGACCTCGGACGTGCCGCGTTCTCGCTCGCCATTCAGCATTACACCGACCCGCTCGTTACCCTGTGTTCCTCGGCGGAATTTCATATTACCGCTCCCGCCGACGCGGCGTGGACGCTGGACGGCGAATATCAGGCGGGCGCGGAACAAATCGTGATTAAAAACGAGCGCGATGCGCTACAAGTCCTGCTTCCGAAAAAAGAAAAAAAGCCGAAGAAAAAACGGCTCGGAAAATAATTAAGAGAAAAAGAGCAGAGGTTTTTCCTCTGCTCTTTTTTTGCTCTTTTTTGGTTTTTAAGCGGTGCAACCCGCGTCAAACGCCCAGCAACCGTTCAAACGTCTTGTGGCAGATTTGCTCGTTTTGCTCGTCGGACAACCCGAGCGCAAAAAAGCGTTCCACCTCTTTTTCCGGATTCCACATCGGGAAATCCACGCCGAACAAAAACTGTTCCGCGCCGAATTTGTCAATCATCCGCAACGCCATCTCGCGGTCAATCACGGTGAGCGAACTGGACGTGTCAAAAAACAGTTGCGGGTTTTTGTCGAGCGAAAACGCCTCATCCCAGCGGCGATAGCCGCCGAAATGCGCACCGATACAAACGAGGTCGGGCACCTGCCGCATCAGGTTTTGCACGCGCAGCGGCGCGGAATAGTCATAGCGGTTGTCGCCCGTGTGAAAGAGCACGGGCAGTCCCCGCTTCGCAATTTCGCGGTACATGGGGAGCGCTTTCGGGTCGTCAATCTCAAACTTTTGAAAATCGGGGTGAAATTTCACGCCGCGCAACCCGCGACTTATCGCGCGGTCCAACTCCTCCGCGACGTTTTCGTAGTCGGGGTGCATCGCGGCAAAGCCCACAAACTCCGGATGGGCGGCACATTCGCCGGCGATAAAAGCGTTGATACTCTCCACCTGACCCGCCGTCACCGCCGAGGAGCACACGAGGGTGCGCGAAATTCCCGCTTTCCGCTCGGCTTCAAGCAACCGTTCGGGTGCGGCGGGCGAAAACATCGGACTTTCGTAAAACGCGCCAATCGACGCGGTCGCTTTTTCGGCGATTTTCGCGGGGAAAATATGGGAATGGGCATCGTAAATCAACAATTCGGTCACGTCCTTTTTCAAAACGAAAAAAGTATACCACACCCCCGCCGCTTTTTCAACCGTTTTTCACCCGTTTTCCGCGGTTTTTCCGAAATACTGACAAAATTGTGAAAACCCGACACTCGCATCCACCGGATACCGCGGCAAGGCGTACACGTCCGAGTCGGCGGTCACGGTGCCCTCCGACGCGCGAAACGCGAGCGCGATTCCCGCCGCTTTTAAGTCGGCTTTGACCGCCTCGTTGTAGGCGCCGTAGGGGTAGGCGAACACGCTCGAACACCCGCCTCGGATTTTCTCCACCGCGGCGCGGCAGGCACACAAATCCGCCACGCGCGTAGCGCTGTCGGCGGCGCAAAGAGCGGACGTGCCGCCGCGCATCGTGTGCAAATCGTTCGTGTGGCAGGCGTAGGTGAACACGTCGGCGGTATTTTTTATGGTTTCCTCATCGGTCATCTGCACCAGCGCGGGCGAAAAAGTCTGTCCCTTTTTCCCGAGCCGACCGGTCACCAAAAACACCGTCGCGCACATCTTCCGCGCTTTTAACAGCGGGTAGGCAACCGCCGCGTTGCTCAAATACCCGTCGTCAAACGTGATAAGCACCGCCTTTTCGGGTAAGGGCGTTTCCGCATAGAAAAACGCCTCCACCTGCGCGGGTGTCACCGTCGTATACCCGTTTTCGCACAAAAAATCCAGTTGTTTTTCAAACTCCTCCGCATAGGTCACAATGGAATTGCCCGCGAGTTTCCCCGCTTCCGCTTTCGGCAAAATATGATGATACATCAGCACCGTCACCGCGCTTTTTTGCGGCGCGACCGTCGCGCGCGCATCGTGACAGCGGGACACAAACAACAACAAAAACAGCGTGACCATCAGCAGCGCAAGCGTTCGCCACGCCTTTGCTTTTCGATTTTTCATTTACACCACTCCTCTTTTGCGATTGTATGGAGAAAAAGCGCAAAAAATGCTTGCAGGACAAGGCAAAACGCGGTATACTATCCGTTGAAAGAAAAAGTTTCAGGAGGTGGACGGAATGAAATTCTTTGCGGGCGACTACGACGTGGCGGTGGTCGGCGCGGGACACGCCGGTGTCGAAGCGGCACTTGCCGCCGCGCGGCTCGGTTGCAAAACCGCGCTGTTTACCATCAACCTCGACTGGGTGGCGAATATGCCCTGCAACCCCTCCATCGGCGGCACGGCAAAAGGGCACCTTGTACGCGAGATTGACGCACTCGGCGGCGAAATGGCAAAAGCGGCGGACGAGACGATGCTCCAATCGCGGATGCTCAACCGCGGCAAAGGCCCTGCCGTCCATTCCCTGCGCGCGCAAATCGACCGCCGCGCCTACTCCGCGCGAATGAAACAGACGTTGGAACAAACGGAAAATCTCCACGTCCTGCAAGGGGAAATCGTCTCCCTCGCTCCCGACGGCGACGGGAAATGGCGCTTTTCCACGCGGCTCGAAGCGGAATACACCGCGCGCGCCGTGATTTTGGCGACCGGCACCTTTTTGCGGGGCAAAATTTTCGTCGGCGACGTGTCGTATGACGGCGGCCCGGACGGGATGTTTGCCGCCACGTCGCTGACCGCCGACCTATTAAAACTCGGAATGCAACTGCGCCGCTTCAAAACGGGTACACCCGCGCGCGTGCTCCGCTCGTCCATTGATTTTTCCGCGCTGGAAGAACAGCCGGGCGACGAGCCGGTCGTGCCGTTCTCTTTTGAAACCGCCGACCCGCTCGAAAACAAACTCCCCTGCCACATCACCTGGACAAACGCGGAAACCAAGCGCATCATCCTTGAAAATCTCCACCGTTCTCCCTTATATGCGGGGAAAATCGACGGCGTGGGCCCGCGCTATTGCCCCAGTATTGAGGACAAAATCGTCCGCTTCGCCGACAAGGAAGCGCACCAAGTGTTTATTGAGCCGTGCGGCGAAAAAACCGAAGAAATGTACCTGCAAGGGCTGTCGTCCTCCCTGCCCGTGGACGTGCAGTTCTCTCTGCTCAAAACGATTAAAGGGCTTGAACACGTCCACGTTATGCGCCCCGCTTACGCGATTGAATACGATTGCTGTGACCCGCTTCAACTGGCGAGCACCCTCGAATTTAAGGCGTATCCCGGGCTGTACGGCGCGGGACAGTTTAACGGCAGTTCCGGCTATGAAGAAGCGGCGGCGCAAGGGCTCGTTGCCGGCATCAACGCCGCCCTCAAAATCAAGGGCGAAGAACCGCTGATTCTCGACCGCGCCGACGGCTATATCGGCACGCTTGTAGATGACCTTGTCACCAAAGGGTGCTCTGACCCCTATCGGATGATGACCTCCCGCTCGGAATACCGCCTCGTGCTTCGGCAGGACAACGCGGACGAGCGCTTGACCCCGATGGGGCGGCGTGTCGGGCTTGTCTCGGACGAGCGCTTCGTGCACTACGTCGCGCGTCACATCGCCAAAGTCGCGGAACTTGACCGCCTGCACGACACGGTGCTTCCGCCGTCGCCCGCGCTCACCGCGCTGTGCGAACAAAACGGCACCACCCCGCCGCAAACGGGTGTGCGGTTGTCGGAACTCATCAAGCGCCCGCAACTCAGTTACGCGAAACTGGCACCCGTTGACCCCGACCGCCCGACGCTTGACCCGCTTGTGGTGGAACAACTGGAAGTGCAACTCAAATACGAGGGCTACTTAAAGCGGCAGGAAGCGGACATCCGCGAAATGCGGCGGCTGGAAAACCGCCTGCTTCCCGACGACATCGTGTATGACGACATCACGGGACTGCGCAAAGAGGCGCGGGAAAAACTCGGCAAAGTCCGCCCGCGCAGTATCGGGCAAGCCTCCCGCATCAGCGGAGTCAGCCCGGCGGACGTCGCGGTGCTCATTTTGTTCTTGCAGGCACGGGGAGACGACAAATGACGGTAGTATACTTTTTAGGTTGGCTCGCCCTTGTCGGCGTGGTCGGCTCGGCGGTCTCCGTCTATGACAAATGGGCGGCAAAACACAACCCGCGCCACCGTATCCGCGAAAAAACGCTTTTGCGCCTCGGCGCGGTCGGCGGCGCGCTTCTGATGTATATCACGATGCAGCTCATCCGCCACAAAACACAGCACAAAAACATTATGTGGGGACTGATTTTCTCGTTCCTCGCCCACGCGCTCATTTTGGGCTTTTTGCTCTATAAGGAGGGGTTTGTCGATTGGTTGACCGGTCTCTTTTAATTGCCGCCGCCAAAACGGTCGGCGTAACCCTTACCGCCGACACGGCGGAAAAATTCGATATCTATGCGGCGCGGCTCGTCGAATGGAACGAAAAGGTGAACCTCACCGCCCTCACCGACCCCGCGGACATCGTGTGGAAGCATTTTGCGGACAGTTTGTCCGCCGCGCCCTTTTTGCCGCAAACGCCCTTTTCGCTTATCGACGTGGGCACCGGCGCGGGGTTTCCGGGACTTCCGCTCGCGCTGTTGCGTCCCGACTGCGCGCTGACCCTCCTCGACAGTTTGCAAAAACGGCTCACCTTTCTCGACACGCTGTGCAACGAACTGGGCGTGCCCGTCACCCTTGTCCACGCCCGCGCGGAAGACGGCGGCCACGACCCCGCGCTTCGCGGTCGGTTTGACGTGGCCACGGCGCGCGCCGTGGCAAACTTGCCCGTTTTGTGCGAATATTGCCTGCCGTTTGTCAAGGTAGGCGGGCAGTTTCTCGGGATGAAAGGCCCGAACGGCGCGGAAGAACTGGATGCCGCAAAATCCGCCATTTCCCGCCTCGGCGGCAAACCCGCCGACCTGCGCACGCTGACCCTAAACGCGGACGGCGACCCGTTCACGCGCACGTTGATTTTCATCGACAAAATCGCCGAAACTCCGAAAGGGTATCCCCGTCCCGCCGCAAAAATCAAAAAAAGCGCGTTATAACCCCGCGCTTCGACAACAAAATAAGACCGTCTTTTTTCTTTTCCCGTGGTAGGCTAAAAAGAAAAAGGACGGTTTTTTATGTGGGAGACAAAATTACAAAAACGAGTCGGGTCGGTGGTGCAGTTCCCCGCGGACGCCATTCGCCCAAACCCCGCGCAACCGCGGCGGTATTTCGCGTATGACAAACTGCTCACCCTCGCGCAAAGCATCGGCGAAAACGGGTTGTTGCAACCGCTCACCGTGACGGTGGAAAACGGCGTGCCCACCCTCGTCGCCGGCGAACGGCGGTTGCGCGCGTGCAAAATCGCGGGGCTCAGAACGGTGCCCTGCCTCGTCGTCAAGCACTCGGACGAGCAAGCGGCGGTGCTCGCGCTCGTGGAAAATCTGCAACGGGAAGACTTGCACTTTTTTGAGCAAGCCGAGGGCATTCGCCGCCTGATTGACGAATACCGTTTAACCCAAGAACAGGCGGCAACGCGGCTGGGGCTTACTCAGCCCACCGTCGCCAACAAGTTGCGCCTGCTCGCGTTTACTCCCTCCGAGCGGGACAAGCTGTTGTCCGCCGGCGCGAGCGAGCGCCACGCCCGTGCCCTGCTCGGACTTCCCGAAACCGCGCGCGCGGCACTTCTTGTGCGGATGGTTGCCGAGGAATGGACGGTGGCGCGCACCGAGCGGGAAGCCGCCAAAATCAAGGAGGCGGAGCAAGCCCCTCGCCGCCGCGTAACCCCGCTCGTCAAAGACGTGCGGCTGTTTTTTAACACGGTGGACAAAGCGGTGGATACGATGCGCCGCTCGGGATTAGATGTCGCCGCCGAAAAACGCGAGGGCGACGGGTTTATCGAATGGGTCGTCCGCATCCCCAACGCGCGAGGACGGTGAAACCGAAAATAAGAATTAAAAATTAAGAAGTATAACCGCGTTTGAGCGCCGCCAAAATTCGCACAAAACCCGCGGCG
>JAZRYM010000061.1:0-11318 GCA_045600765.1 Acutalibacteraceae bacterium
GCGCTCCGAAAGAGGAAGCCGAGGCTCTCAAAGCGAAACTCGAAGAAGCCGGCGCGAAAGCCGAAATCAAATAAGATTTCCCTTCCGACACAAAAATCACAACCCTCTCGGGTTGGGATTTTTTTATTTCTCTTGTGTAAAAGCGCAGCCGTGAGACTCTACCCCGCCTGCCCGCGATAAGTAATACCACAACCCGCCCACAATAAACCGCAACCCGCCACCGGCGTGCGCGTAGGGGGCGGCGACCAGATGCGGTGCCCAAACCGCCTAACGTGCCTGTCGGCACGGCGGTTTGACCGCTGCCATAACTCCGCCTCGCTGTATCCGCCACCGGCGGCGCTCGGCTTCGTTAGCCCCTGCCCTACAACAACCTTTAGGTCTGTGCAAAATTTTGGATGAGGACCGTCGGGGACGCCGGTCCCTACACGTTGTTGGCTATGTCGCCGCGGATTTTCCGACAACCGCGTGGGCGTACCAATCACAAAACAGAGCCCCTCTCGAATTGAGAGGGGCTGTGTTGCTTATGCGTTTTCTGTTTGGTAACACGGCAATTCAATCATATTTTCAACGTCCGCTTTAACAAATGCAATATCCCGTTTTCCAGATGGTGCACTGGGAAAACCATCTCTAACACAAAAATAATATGGCACGGCATTTTTGCTTTTCAAAGTTGAAAAAACAATATCTTGAATTTCGCAGAAATATTCCATCTGCTTTTCTTTGTTTTGTTTTAACATTGCTTTAATATTGTTTTCCCAAACAATGTGTGCAACTAATTTTTCCTCATCTTCCGGATGGGTTTGAATTTCGCACAATTTTACTTTGTTTGATGTTAAAATCGCTCGTTCTATATCAAAATTGTAAAACTGTTTTCCGTTAATAATCGAATAATCGGTTTTTCTACCCAAAACGACGACGCTTCCGTCTTCATTGATATAGCCAATATCACCGGTTTTACTCCAACGAATTCCGTTTTCATCAACATAGAAAAACTCGGATGTTGCTTTGGGATTATTAAAATACTCAAGCATACCAATTTCGGTGTGTACTAAAATATTTCCACGCTGACCATAACTCAATTCTTTATAGTTATCGTCAAAAACGCCTACAGTTGTAATGTCGGGAAGCGGAATACCTGATGCTGTGTTTGAAAACTTATGAGATGTTATATCCGTTGTAACCGTTGCACCGCATTCACATTCACCGTAACCATTTAGCAGTCGTGCGTTTGAACCGTGACTTTTAAAAACCTTTTCAATGTTTGCAATATCTTTTTCAGTTAGAGGTTCGCCACCTTCAACTGGATATTTCAAAAACGCCAATGATTTTCCTTTTAATATTTTTAAACTCTTATCAAATGTAAATCCCTGAAACATTGAGGTGTTTGTCAAAATGTATTCTGGCTTGAATTTTAAAACATTCTTGATAAATATCGTATGATCAAATCTGGGATCAATACAGACTTTCACTCCAAATGATAACGGAAAATTTATTCCAAGACTCAATCCCGTTGAATGCCACGGTGGTATGTTTTGATAAACAGTTTGCAATCGGGAAGTATCAAACCCGGAATTACCGTAAGCGTTTACGAGCTTTTGGAAACTATCAACGGATAATAAAATACCCTTAGATGCGCCCGTCGTTCCACTGGAATAAACCATCGCCTGTGCTTTGTTAGGTTCATACGGTTCGATATGTGCATCTTTATGTTTGACACCTTTTTCAATAAATGTTTTCCACATTATTTCGTTTGAATTCTTTTTCACTTTATGTTTTTGGGATACATATCTCAAAACAGAAGAATTCATCATTGGCAAAACAACAACGGTCTTAGAGTTGTCGTTATTAAGTTGTTTTTCATATTTCGGAAGAAACTTATCAACCATAATAATGAGTTTGCTATTACATTCGTTGATTCGAGACAATAGATCATCTGGAGAATAAAAAGGAGAAATAACATTTGCCACCGCACCGATTTTACTTATGGCATAAAAGGCATAAATAACCTCCGGTGTAGTTGTTGAACAAATTGTAACAAACTCACCTTTAACAACGCCGGATGCCACTAATGACCTTGCGACAGCATCTATATTTTTAATCATTTCTCCAAAAGTGATTTTTGCACCAAAATATTCAAGCGCAATCTCTTTTGAAAATGCAGCATTGCTTTTAATAAGTCCTTGATACGGCGTAGTATTTAGAAAATCATTGTGTTTTTCAATGTTTTGATAAAACTGTTCCCAAGGTTTGTCGATGGACGGGTAGCCCGTCCTTTGCTTTTCGTTCTCCATCCTCATTTCCTCCAAAACAAAAAAGTGCGCAGCCGAAGCTACGCACCGAAAAATGCACAACTCCGATTGCTGCGACACAATTCCTTTGCACATCAAACGAGGATGCCAAAAGAGGAGGTGCATTTTTACCGAAATAAAAATACATCTCGTCTAATGTGCTTATGGAATTGTGTCGCACGTTCAATATACCACAATATGAAAGATTTGTAAAGAATTTTGTTTTTGTGCAAAATCTCGGGAGCGGACCGTCGAGGACGCCGCACCCTACACCGCGTTTTGCGTGTGGTCGCGAATTTCGGTGAGTGAAAAAACCTTGTAAAATCCCTTGCAATTTGCGGGGAAATTTGGTATACTACGTCTAACTGGAATATTTTGCGATTTTTGCGTGAAAAAATATAGGGAAAAGGCGGTTTTTGCGATGAAAGTAACGCTCATTACTCACACGCCGCATCCGGAGCAAACGATTGCGTCGGCGGCGCGACTTTGCTATTCGGCGGCGTCGATTGACGACCTGCGCGAAAAAATGACGGAGGAAAAAGCGGCATCGTTTGTGGAGATGTTGTCCGAACTCGGTCACGAAAGCCCGATTGAACACGCTACGTTTACGTTTGGCATTGAGGGCGTGTCCCGTTCGTTGCTCGCGCAAATCACGCGCCACCGTATCGCCTCGTACAGCGTGCAAAGTCAGCGTTACGTTCGCGAGGCGCAGTTTGAATACGTGTTGCCGCCGGAAATTGCCGCCGTTCCCGAAGCCAAAGCGGAGTTTTTAGCGGCAATGGAGGAAGACCAGCGCCACTATGAACGGTTGACCGAAATTTTGATGGCGAAGCACAAAGCCGCGATGCTTTCGGACGGAATGGCGGAAAAGGATGCCACCCGCGCCGCGGAAAAGAAAGCGATTGAGGATGCGCGGTTTGTGCTTCCGAATGCGTGTTGCACGAAAATTCTTTTGACGATGAATGCCCGCAGTTTACAAAATATGTTCCGTCAGCGCTGCTGTATGCGTGCGCAATGGGAAATCCGCGAAATGGCGGAACAGATGCTCAAATGCTGCGTGGAAGCGGCGCCGACGCTCTTTTGCAAAGCGGGTCCCGCGTGCGTGGCGGGCCCGTGTCCCGAGGGGAAAATGTGCTGTGGTAAGACCGCCGAAGTGCGCGCGAAATACGCCGCGATAAAGGGGCAGAAATAATGGGCAAACTATGCGTAATCGACGGGTTGGACGGTTGCGGAAAATCCACCCAACTCGAACAAGTCCGTGCTCGCTTAACCGCGCTCGGAACGGCGTTTCGGGAAATCTCTTTCCCCGATTATAAAGAGCCGTCTTCCGCGCTTGTGAAGCAATATTTGGCGGGCGAATTCGGCGAGGATGCGAGTCCGTTCGCCGCATCCTCTTTTTATGCGGTAGACCGCTATGCCAGTTTCCGAAAGTTTTGGAAACCCGACTACGAGGCGGGCAAACTTATCGTTGCCGCGCGCTATACCACCTCCAACGCCATTTACCAGCTGGCGCGCTCTCCGCGCGAGACGTGGGATGCGTTCCTTGACTGGATGGAGGATTATGAATACGAAAAGTTGGGGTTGCCGCGACCCGATGCGGTGTGTTTTCTCGATATGCCGCTTGCCGTGTCGCAACGGCTGATGACCGAGCGGTACGCGGGGGATGAATCAAAAAAAGACTTGCACGAACGCGACGTGAAATTTTTGGAAACCTGCCGTGAAGCGGCGCTATATGCCGCGAAACGGGGGAACTGGACGGTCATTCCGTGTGGGAAGGGCGACACGCCCTTTGCTATCGACACGGTGACCGATTCACTGATGGATTGGCTGAAACCCTTTGTGTAAGCGGGTTTGCAAGGTGTAAAGGCAACCTACTTGCCACTTGATTTAGGAGGAAAACGAATGGTTTACGTCTTTTTGGCAAACGGATTTGAAGAAGTAGAAGCGCTGACTCCCGTGGACATTTTGCGCCGCGGCGGAGTGGAGGTCAAAACGGTCGGTATCGGCGGAAAAACAGTGACCGGTTCGCACGGAATTCCCGTGACGGCGGACTTGACCGAGGACGAAATCGACTACACGGCGCTGTCGGGTGTGGTGCTTCCGGGCGGAATGCCGGGCACGAAAAACCTCGATGCTTCCGAGACGGTGAAAACCGCGCTTGTCGCCGCCGACGAACAAGGCGCGCTCATCGCCGCGATTTGTGCCGCACCGTCGGTGCTCGGCCACGCGGGGTTGCTCCGCGGCAAACGCGCCACTTGTTTTCCCGGCTTTGAAAGTGAGCTGGACGGTGCGACCGTATGCACCGATTTGGCGGTGACCGACGGCAACGTGGTGACCGGCAAAGGCGCGGGTGCGGCGCTTCCGTTTGCGCTGGCGGTGCTTGCGGTGCTCAAAGGCGATGCCGAAGCCGCCAAAGTGCAAAGCACTCTGCAATGCAAGTGAACTGTCCTACTGATTTTATTTATCCTTTATCTATACAGTGAGAGGAGTGTCTTTCTGTGAGCGAATTTGATAATGAGCAACATCCGTTTGAGGAGGAAGCTGAGCGTGCCGCGCGGGAGCGAAAAGAAAAAGTGGCGGGATTTCGCCTGAATATCGACCCCGATTTGATGGATGCGCCGGTGAATGATATGCCGCCGAAACTTACGCCGCCGCCTGCCAGACGGCCGAAAAAGACGGAGTCTGCCATTCATACCGTCCCGTCTTCCGTGAACCGTAATACGACGGCGCCCTCGTGGGAGAACGAAGAAAAGCCCGCCGCGAAATCGACGGAGGAAGTTCATGCGATTGCCGCCGCGATTGCCGCGAAAATGGAAGAGGAAAACGACATCGGCACGTGGGAACGCTCGACGGAGAACGAACCCGAAGATTCGCTCGACGAGACGTTTACGGACTCTTCCGACGAGTCGGAAGAGTCGCTGGGGGAATTGTCGGAAGATTCGTCGAATGAGTCGTCGGAAGATTTGTCGGAGGAGTCCGCGCCGGACGAGTCGGTGGAAACGGTGACGGATGAACCGGAACAACCGGCGGTTGACCCGAATGCGCCGGTGCGTATTCTTGACGAGGAAGACGAGATTGAGGACGATTTTTTTGACCCGAACGCACCCGTCCACATCGACGAGGAAGAGGAAGAACCGCGCAAGCGGTTATCCTTGACCGGCGTGATTTTCTATCTTGCGTGTGTGCTGGCGGTGTCTTGTGTGCTGGCGTTTATTGCGGTTTTAGGCGCTTTGGATATGGTGGGACTGAACAAGTCGGAACGCGAGGTGGACGTTTCCATTCCGCGCGGCGCGACCACCAAGCAGGTGGCGGAAGTGCTTCACGATAACGGTCTTGTGTCCCATCCGCTCTTGTTCCGTCTGTTCTCCAAATTCACCCACGCGGACGGGCAGTACCAATCGGGTGTGTTTACCCTTGCCTCTAACGCGGGATATCAGGGGATTATTACCGACTTGCAATCCATCGGCGAACGGGACACGGTGGACGTGACCATTCCCGAGATGTATAACGTGCTTGAAATTGCGCAGTTGCTTGAAGAAAGCGAAGTGTGCACGGCGCAGGAATTTTTGACCGAACTGGAAGAGGGCGATTATTCCGATTACGACTTTATCGCCGCCATTCCCGACGTGGGCGCGGGTACGGACCATCCTTACCGCATCTATCGCCTGGAAGGTTATTTGTTCCCCGACACCTATACTTTCTACAAACAATGCAGTCCCGAAGCGGTTATTGTCAAATTCTTCGATAACTTTGACACGCGTGTGGATACCAAGTTAAAGACGGGTATCAAAGCGATGGGGATGACGTTGGATGAAGCGGTAACGCTTGCCTCTATCGTGCAACGGGAGGCAGACAACACGGTGGATATGGCGAAAATCGCTCGCGTGTTCCACAACCGTTTGGCTGATTCGGCGAATTTTCCGCATCTGCAATCGGATGTGACGACGGAATACGTCGAAAACTTCCAACCGGGTGCGGGCGAGGACAACCCCAGTTTCCGGGCTTACAGCACCTATATCTGCGATGGGCTTCCGACCGGTCCGATTTGTAACCCGGGTCTTGCCGCGCTTCGTGCGGTGGCGTACCCGAACGACGATGCGGACATTGTCAACTGCTACTACTTTGCGACGGATACGAGTGTTGACCCGACGGTCACCTACTATTCCGAGACGTTTGATGAGCACATGGCGATTTGCTATCAGCACGATATCGGCGTACACGCGGGCTGAGAACAAAAAATAATCGATTAAATTCCCTCGTTTGCGGGTAACCTAACCCGTGAACGGGGGATTTTTTATGAAATTACGTATTGTGGTGCTGTGCGCGGCTCTGTTTTTGTTGTTCGGGACGTGTGCGTGGCGACTGCGTGTGATTGAGCGTGAACCCGAATTAAAGGAAGCCGCTACCGCACAATCCACCTTGACCGTGACACTCGGAACACAGCGGGGAACCATTTACGATTGTCACTGCGAACCGCTTGTCAATCGCGATTTTTCTTACGTGGCATCCGTGGTGCCGACCGCCAAAGTGAAAACGCGTATAAAAACCGCCTTTCCGAAGCCGGAAGCGGCGGCGCTCCTTGAACGGTTGCAGGGTGGGAAACCGGTGGCGGTTTCGTTGTCTGCACCGCTTGCGCTTTGCGACGGTATCGTACTCAAAACGCTGCCACAGCGGTATACGGGGCAGGTGCTTGCACCGCACGTGCTCGGCTACGCGGACGAAAGCGGCGGGGTGTGCGGCATCGAATATGCGTTTGATGAGTTGCTGTCTTCCTACGAAGGCGCGGTGGAGGTGACGTACGCGGTGGGCGCAAACGGGTTGCCGCGCGCCGACGTGTTGCCAACCGTCACCGATACGACGGCGCGTACAAAAGGCGGCGTGGTGCTGACGATTGACCGCGACATTCAGCAAATCGCGGAGCAGGCGGCGACAAAGATGACGTGCGGTGCGGTGGTGATTATGGAGCCGAACACGGGCAAAATTCGCGCGATGGTCAGCGTGCCGACCTATCAGCCTGACCGCGTGGCGGACGTGCTTTCCGCCGATAACGCGCCGCTTATCAACCGCGCGCTCGCCGACTACAACTGCGGGTCGGTGTTCAAAATCGCGACCGCCGCCGCCGCGCTTGAAGCGGGGTTGTCACCAGAAACGGAGTTTTCTTGTATCGGCGGGTTCTCGCTCGGACAAAACTTTTTTCATTGCCACTATATCCTCGGTCACGGTATGCTCGATATGAAAGAGGCGTTTGCCAAATCGTGTAACCCGTATTATATCCAACTGGCGCTGGAAACGGGCGCAGATGCGGTGTACGATATGGCGGTGGCGTTCGGGCTTGACCGAGCGTGGACGCTCGCGGAGGGACTTTCAACCGCGCGGGCGGTGTTGCCGACTCTGCAAACGCTGCAATCGTCCGATGCGGCGCTGTGCAATTTGGCGTTTGGGCAAGGGGAACTGCTCGCGACTCCCATTCACGTGGCGCAACTCGCCGCCGCGGTGGTGAACGGCGGGGTGATTTACCGTCCGACGCTTGTGGAGGGAACGGTGGACGAAAAAGGGACATTTCAAAAAGCGGAGCCGTCACCGTCGCAAACGGTGTTTTCAGCGACCACGGCGGACACCCTCTATCCGATGATGATGTACACGATGGAGGAGGGCACCGGCGCGAAAGGGCAACCGTATTATCTGCCTGCCGCCGCTAAAACGGGAACGGCGGAAACAGGCTGGTTTGAGGACGGGCAAGAGGTGGTACAACACTGGTTTACGGGGTGTTATCCGGCGGAAAATCCGCAGTATATTTTGACCGTGCTGTGCGAAAATTCCGAAGCGGCAGGGGAAAGCGCCGCTCCCGTTTTTTCGGAAATCTGCGATGCGCTGTATCTGCGCGCGCTTCCAAGCGACGGGAAAAACAACAGTTGACAAACGAAAAAAATTCCGTTATACTCTTACCTTGCGAGTGAGCCGGATAGTCGCGTGCCTTTCGGTATGAGGAAAGTCCGGGCATCACAGGGCAGGATAACGGCTAACGGCCGCCGAGGGTGACCTTAGGGAAAGTGCAACAGAGAGATACCGCCCGCTTTTTGCGGGTAAGGGTGGAAAGGCGAGGTAAGAGCTCACCGGCGCGCAGGAGACTGCGTGGCCCTGCAAACCCTATCCGATGCAACGCCGACTGAAGCGATACGTTGACCCGACGTGCTTCGACGGGCGGCTTGAGCCGTTCGGCAACGAACGGTCGAGATAGATGACTATCTAAGACAGAACCCGGCTTACAGACTCACTCGTTCCAAAAAGCATCTCGTTTGAGGTGCTTTTTTGTTTTGTTTTGCGTGCGGCGTGCATAGAAGTAAACCGAGGTGATTGAATGAAACGGTCAGAAGCGTTTTGGCGGCCGCTGTTGTGCGGTGTTCTCATCGGTGGGCTTGGAGTGGCACCCGGTGTCAGCGGAGGAGCGCTTGCGGCATCGTTTGGGTATTATGCGTTACTTCTTTTTGCCGCCGCCCACCCGATAAAAGCGGTGAAAACCGAATGGAAAACGCTGTTTCCGCTCGGTGGCGGGCTTGTCCTTGGGGTGGTGTTGTTCGGGCGGGGGTTGCTTTGGATTTTTGAGGCGTTTCCCGCCGAAATGCGCTGTGCTGTGGCGGGGTTGATACTCGGCACGCTCCTGCTTTCGGGAAAGAAGGTATTTGCGCCGCCGCATCGCCTGCGGCAAGGGTTGTTGGCGCTCGGCGCCTTTTTTTCGGGGTTGTGGCTCTTTTACGGCAACCTTTTCCCGACCGTCCGCGCCATTCCGCGCAGTTCCGACTGGGTGCTGTGCGGCGGCGTGTATGCGTTCGGTACCGTCGTGCCGGGAGTCAGCGCATCGTGCATTCTGCTTTCGATGGACGGCTACGACGACGTGCTCGGCTTGCTCGCAGGGGAGCACCCGTCGGCGCTCATTCCTTTTGCACTCGGCTTTGCCGCAGTCGCCGTGTGTCTTGTGGGGCTTGTCAACGCCTTGTATACCCGCCATCAAGCGGTTACGTCCGCCGTTGTGTTCGGGTTTACGGTTTCCTCGGTCGTGCCCGTTGTTCCGCCGCTTGCGCTCAATAAGGCGAGTATCGTGGCGGTTTTATGCGGTTTTTTCACGCTTGCGCTTGTGTGCACGGGACGAAAAAGTGGGGAAATTCGGGAAAGACGGTTGACAGACCGCGGTGAAATTTGATACAATATCTCTGTGCTATGGTATCTAATATAAAGGAGTGTTTATCTATGACTGAAAAACGGCGTAAAGTCGCTCGCATCGTCGCGTTGGTGCTTGCGGCGGTAATGATTTTGTTCTCGCTGCCGCTCGTTGCCATGTCGTCGAGAGCCGCTGACGGTACCGCTATGGCGGCGGAACATCGCCTCGGTTCTTGGTGGTGGTGGCCGGAAGACGGTTTCAACGAGACGGAGTGCGAGAAATATCTCTCGCTCTATCAAGAGTCGGGTGTCAATGAAATTTATTTCTACGGCTACGACCTGCTGTATACCGCGGAAAACCGCGCCAAATTGCACGGGTTTGTGCAAAAAGCGATGACTTACGGTTGCCGCGTGGCGCTGTTGTACGACGGTTGGGCAGACCTTAGCGGCGGCAATCCTGCCACCCTTACGGAGATGATTAAAGACGGTTTCCTCGCGTATAAAGCGGAATACCCGAAAGACGCGGTTTACGGTCTGCACTTCGATATGGAGCCGAAAGGCGGCTATGTAAGCCAGTCGTTTGTGGATTATTTCATCGAGCCGATGCAAGAACTGCGCGATGAGGGTATCTGGTGCGAGGTGGACGTCAACGTCAACTGGGAAAAACGCGGTGGCGCAACCCTTACCTATGATGGCGTGACGGGACTGTTCAACATTCTCGCCAAATACACCGACACGATGAGCCTGATGTCCTACCGCATCAAAGCCGAAAAAGTGGTGGATTGCGGCGAGGAATGTCTGAAAGCCGCGATTAAATACGGTTGCCCGATTACCTACGGTGTGGAAACCGCCAACTCCGGCGAAGACGGGGTGGACTTCCACAAATCCACCAAAGAGAAGCTGTTCGAGGTCATCGACGGCGTGTTTGAACTGCTCGAAGACAAACAACTGCCCATTCCGTACGGTATGGCGATTCACCAAAACCGCGCGTTTTACGCGCTGGCGGGTAACGTGCCCTCGCGCACGACCCACGCTTCGATTGACGAAAACGACACCACGACGACCTATATCCGCACCTCCGGCGAGGTAACGACTTCGACGCGGGTGAACTATGAACTGGTCGAAACCGAACTGTACCGCAAAACGGGAATGAGCAACGTGTATTACGATGCGACTTCCAACGGTGTGGCGATTAAAATTCCCGAACTGGCGGAAGCGCTGGTCGCCGATTATGAGAAAAACGGGCCGATTGACCCGAGCCAAGGCGAATATTACCAAGTGATGATTATGGGTGTGTCCATGACGGACAACTACTATCCTTGCTTAATCGACAGCCGCGGCCGCGATATTTGGGCGGACAAGAGCGACTATCCGAACGGCACGCAGGTCAACAACTTCTTTATCGGGTTCCCGCCCACGATTACCGCCAACATCCGCAAAACGATTGATTTTAGCCGCACCGGTTCCGAGAGCGATGAAACCACCAAGTTGAACACGCTGTTCTTGGCGTGCGACCGTGCGAAG
Organism: Acutalibacteraceae bacterium; assembly: GCA_045600765.1. Classification (GTDB taxonomy): domain Bacteria; phylum Bacillota; class Clostridia; order Oscillospirales; family Acutalibacteraceae; genus RGIG426. The sequence goes on from JAZRYM010000061.1 coordinate 10,968, forward strand.
AACTCACTCGATACACGCGGCCTTATTGTCAAAGTGTTCCGCAACCCGAACAAGGTGACGACCACCGCCACCGAACCGGGTGAGACGACCAATCCGTCCGTCACGACAGAGCCCACCACCGAACCGAAAGCGGTGATTCTCGGTGACGCGAACGTGGACGGCGAAGTGAATATGAAAGACGTGCTTCTGATGCGTAAATACATCGTCGGTATAGAGGTTAAGATAGATATGGCTGCTGCCGATGTGATACAGGACGGTGCCGTCAACTTCAAAGACGTGTTGCAGGTGCGCCGCTTCTTGGTGGGTATGATTACCGAACTGTAATCGTCATATCCCGAAAAAACGGAGCAA
>JAZRYM010000062.1:0-24654 GCA_045600765.1 Acutalibacteraceae bacterium
GCGGTAGAGGGATTTGTATGCCTGCGCGGAGTTGCTCCACGAAAAGTCGGAGGCAAACGCGCGGTCGCGCAACAGTTGCCAATCCGCCTTGTTGCGGTAAGCGCCGAGGGCGCGGTACACCGCGTTCAACATATCGTCGGCGTTGTAGGAGCAGAATGTAAATCCGTTGCCGAACCCGTCGCCGCAATCGCGGATAGAGTCTTTCAGTCCGCCCGTTTCGCGCACGACCGCCACCGTGCCGTAGCGGCAGGCAATCATTTGGGACAGCCCGCACGGCTCAAACTGCGACGGCATCAAAAAGAGGTCGGCTCCGGCGTACATCCGCCGCGCCAAATCGGGGTTAAACCCTTGATAATAGCAGAGTTTGTCGGGATGACGCGCGGCGGCACGCTTCAAAAACTCCTCGTAGGCATAGTTGCCCGTGCCGAGCACCGCTAACTGGCAATCGGTGGTGGAGAGCAATTTGTCGAGCGAGTATTTGACGAGGTCCAGCCCTTTTTGCGCCACCAAACGGGTGACCATAATAAGAAGCGGGGTGTCGGGGTTTTCGGGCAATCCCAGTTCCTTTTGCAGCGCGGCTTTGCACTCCGCTTTGCCGGCGGGTTTTTTCGCCGAAAAGTTTTTCGCAATCACCGGGTCGGTTTCAGGGTTATACGATTTCACGTCGATACCGTTCAAAATGCCGGACAGTTTGAAACTGCGGGGACGGAGAATGTCGTGCAACCCGCCGGAAAACCATGTATCCAAAATCTCGCCCGCATAGGTGGGGCTGACGGTGGTTACGCGGTCGGCACATTCAATCGCGCCTTTCATCAGGTTGACACACCCGCCGTATTCCACTACCGAGCGGTCTTCACCGCCGATGCCGAACACGTCGCCGAGCGTTTCCATGCCGTATTGTCCTTGGTAGGCGATGTTGTGGATGGTGAACACCGTTTTCATCCCGTAATAAAACGGGTCGTGGACGTAGTAAAGGCTGTGATAAATGGGCACGAGCGCCGTTTGCCAGTCGTTGGCGTGGAGGATGTCCGGCTTGTAGCCTACCGCTTTGGTGACTTCGAGGGCGGCGCGGGACAAAAAGGCGAACCGCTCCGCATCGTCGTAGTGCCCGTACAGTCCTTGCCGCTTGAAATAATACTCGTTGTCGAGCAGGTAATAGATGACGTTGTCGATTTTCACTTGATACACGCCGCAATATTGCCGCCGCCACGAAACGGGGATGGAAAGACTGGTGACAAACTCCATCTTGTCGCGCCATTCCTGCGAAACGGATTCATACAGCGGCATTACAACGCGCATTCCGACCGAGCGCGCGCGCAACGCTTTCGGAAGCGAGCCCGCCACGTCTGCCAAACCGCCGGTGGCGGCAAACGGAGTCGCTTCGCTTGTGACGTATAACACTCTCATAAGGTTGACCTCCTTTTCACGGTCACGGGTGTTTTTTACGTGGATTTTTTCGTTCTTTTACAGTTGTTTCCCTTTTTTGACGTACAGCGGAAATTCCGCGAGACCGGCAAGCGATTTGCCCTCCGACAGCACCACGTCCTTGTCCAAAACGGCGTGGGAGACGTGCGCGCCGGCACGCACCACCGTGCCCTGCATCAAAATGGCGTTTTCGACGACGGCACCCTTTTCCACCCGCACGTCGCGGAACAAAATGGAATGGGACACGCGCCCGTCCACAAAACTGCCGTCCGCTACGAGCGAATCGGTTACGCAGGCGTTCAGCCCGTAAATCGCGGGGCACACGTCGCGGTTGATGGTGTAAACGGGGTTTTGCAGCGGAAGCAGGCGGTGACGCGTCTCGTCCGAAAGAAGCGCCATACTCGCTTCAAAATAGGTTTCGGGCGAGCAGATAAGACGGGTGTCCGCCGGCGCTTCATAGCCGCGCACGCGCAGGGTTTGCAGGTGCGGAAGCAGAATATCGCGGTCAAAATGCATAAAGTTTTCGGCGGCGGCACCGGCGACCAGTTCGCGCAGTAAGTCTTTGTTGATGACGGTGATGCCGAGCCCGCAGGCGTGTTCGCCGTCGGGATTAACACCAAGCCGCATCGCGGTGACGGTGGCGTTTTCGTCCACGTCAAGCACGAGGTTGTCGGCGAGGGCGGGACACGCGCCGCGGCGATACGCCACCGTGATGTCCGCACCGGAATCCATGTGGGATTCGAGCAGGGCTTTGTACGACAGGTTGCCGACCACGTGGCAGTCCGCCATCACCACCACGTCTTCGAGGCTGCTCTCCAAAAAGTCGTCCAAACTGCGCAGTGCGGCAACCCGCCCGTCATACAGCGCGTCGGGTACGTCGTGGGGCGACAGATAGTAAAGTCCCTCCGTTTTGCGGGAAAGTCCAAACGCTTTACCCGAACCGATATGCTCCATCAGCGATTGGTCGTGGTGTTTGGTGATAAGTCCCACCTTGCCGATGCCGGCGTGCGCCATTCCCGACAGCGCAAAATCGACCAGCCGATACCGTCCGCCGAAGGGGATTGAGCCGAGCGCGCGCTCGGCGGTAAATTCCCGCAACGCATCGTCGTGGCAGTTGGGAAAAATGAGACCGAGAACCCGATGATTACGCATCGTCGTCCCCTCCTTTCGCGGAAAGCATCGCTTTGGCGGGGATGTGGGTGCCCGCTTCAACGGTCAACCCCTCGCCGACCACGGCAACACCCCATTCGTCCAGGTTTTCCTTGTCTTCGGGACGTTCGCCGACCACGGCGTTTTCACCGACCGTGACCTTTTCCGCCAAAATGGCATATTGTACTTTCGCACCGCTTTTCACCCGTGCACCGGGCATCAAAATGGAGTCGCGCACCTCGGCGCCCGGCTCCACCGTTACGGTGGGGAACAACACGGAGAAATCCACCGTTCCGTAAACGGAGCACCCCTCCGAAATGAGGCTGTTTTGCACGCTCGCCTGCGCGCCGACGTATTGCGGCGGCAAAGCGGGGTTGTTGGAAAAAATCCGCCACGCGGGGTCGGACAAATCGAGCGGCACGCGCGGGTTCAGCAAATCCATATTCGCTTCCCACAAACTGTCAATGGTACCGACGTCTTTCCAGTAACCCTCAAACGGGTAGGCGGCCATCGTTTCGCCCGCGTTCAGCATAGCGGGCAACACGTCGTGCCCGAAATCGTTTTTGGAAGCGGGGTTTTTGTCGTCGGCGGCGAGATAGTGTTTCAGTTTGTCCCACGAGAAGATATAAATGCCCATCGACGCCAAATGACTTTTCGGGTGTTCGGGTTTTTCCTCAAATTCGACAATGCGGTGGTTGTCGCCCGTGTTGACAATGCCGAACCGGTGCGCTTCCTCCGCTTCCACTTCGAGCACGGCAACGGTGCAGGCGGCTTTATGCGCCTTGTGGAACGCGAGCATTCGCGCATAGTCCATTTTGTAAATGTGGTCGCCCGAGAGAATCAGCACGTAATCGGGGTGGTAGCGCTCAATAAAGGCGCGGTTTTGGAAAATCGCGTTGGCGGTACCCTTGTACCAATCCGCACCGGCGTTGCGTTGATACGGCGGGAGAATATGCACACCCGCGTCGGGGATGTCAAGGTCCCAAGCTTGACCGCTTCCGATGTAGTCGGACAGTTCAAGCGGCTGATATTGCGTCAGCACGCCGACCGTCTCAATGCCGGAGTGCACGCAGTTAGAGAGCGGAAAGTCGATAATACGGTACTTTCCGCCGTAAGGGACGGCGGGTTTGGCGATTTTCTGAGTCAGGGTGTAAAGGCGACTGCCTTGACCTCCCGCGAGCAGCATCGCGACGCATTCTTGCTTACGAAACATCCGTTATCCCTCCTTTGGCGGGGTTGGTTTTTTGGATTTTGTCGATTTTTGCGGTTTGTATTCGAGATACAGCACCGACAGCGGCGGCAACGACAACACCGCCGATTGGTCAAAACCGTGGGACGGCGTGTCTTCCGTTTTTACGGTGACGGGTTTGCTTCCGTCGCCGCCGAACGCGGCATCGTCGGTGGAAAACACCGTGCGGTACGCGCCCGCTTGCGGAACGCCGATGCGGTAGCCGTCGCGCGCGACGGGCGTGAAGTTGCACACAGCAAGCAGTTCGTGCCCCGCTTTGTCGCGGCGGATAAACGCCACCACGCTTTGGGAAGCATCGTCCGCGACAATCCACGAAAAGCCGTCCCAGTCAAAGTCGTTGCCCCACAGCGCGGCGTGGTCGAGATAAAAGCGATTGAGTGCTTTGGTGAAGTTGAAAAACGCTTTGTGTGCGGGGTAATCGAGCAAAAACCAGTCGAGCGGGGCTTTGTAGTCCCATTCCTTGAATTGCCCGAACTCGTTGCCCATGAAAGTCAACTTCTTGCCGGGGTGCGCCATCGTGTATGCGGCAAATGCGCGCGCACCGGCGAATTTTTCCTCATAACTGCCGGGCAGTTTATCGAGCAACGATTTTTTGCCGTGCACCACTTCGTCGTGAGACAGCGGCAAAATAAAGTTCTCCGAAAAGGCGTAGAAAAACGAGAAGGTCAACCGCCCGTGGTTGTCCTTACGGAACAGCGGGTCAAGGGACATATAGTCGAGCGTGTCGTTCATCCAGCCCATATTCCATTTGTAGTTAAAGCCCAGCCCGCCCGCATCGACGGGACGGGAGACGAGCGGCCACGCGGTCGATTCTTCCGCAATCATCAGCGCGTTCGGACAACTGCCGAACACGGCGGTGTTAAGCCGTTGCAAAAACGCCACCGCTTCCAAATTTTCGTTGCCGCCGTGGATGTTTTTTACCCACCCGCCGGGTTTGCGCCCGTAGTCGAGGTACAGCATCGACGCGACCGCATCGACGCGCAACCCGTCCACGTGGTACTGTTCAAGCCAAAAGAGAGCGGAGGAGATGAGAAAACTCTGCACGGCGGGCTTGCCGTAATCAAACACGCAGGTGCCCCATTCTTTGTGCTCACCGAGGCGCGGGTCGGCGTATTCGTACAGCGCCGTGCCGTCGAAACGGTAAAGCCCTTGTTCGTCTTTCGGGAAGTGGGCGGGCACCCAGTCCATAATCACGCCGATACCCGCTTTATGGAGCGTGTCCACAAATTGCATAAAATCGTGCGGCGTGCCGAACCGGGAGGTGGGCGCGAAATAGCCCGTCACCTGGTAGCCCCACGACCCGTCAAACGGGTATTCCGTGACGGGGAGCAGTTCGATGTGGGTGTAGCCCATTTCGTTGGCATAGGCGGCGAGGTCGCGGGCGGCTTGCTCATAGGAGAGAAAATCGCCGTTTTCCTGCTGTCGCCACGAGGGCAGGTGCACCTCGTAAATGTTCAGCGGAATGTCGTACACCGCGCGGGCGGCTTTTTGCGCTTGCCACGCCTCGTCGTGCCACGAAAATCCCTCTAAATCAAACACTTTTGATGCCGTGCCCGGGCGGGTTTCAAAATGGGTGGCGAACGGGTCGGCTTTCATCACGGTGGTGCCGTTTTCCTGCACCACGGCGTATTTGTAGGAGGTAAAGGTGGGCAAATCGTCACATACGAGTTCCCACGCGCCGTCCGGAAGACGGCAAAGGGGACGGTCGCCCGGTGTCCAGTCGTTAAAATCGCCGACAAGCGAGACGGCGCGCGCCGCCGGCGCATAGACACAAAAACGACGGCGGCCGTCGGCGGTTTTGTGGTTGCCGAAGCGCAAAAATGCGCGGGTATCAAGCCCGTTAAGCGTGACGGGCGCGGAAAGGTTGTTCATACGGTCGCCTCCTTTTTTGCGTTCTCAAAGAGTGTATGCTTTTCTTTACTTTCATTATACCAATATTTTCCTTTTTTGCAAGCGTTTTTGCACGAGTGTCCTTTTAAGTGTGCCCCTTTTTTTGTCGAAAAAGGCGAAAATGCAAAAAAATTTGTCTTTATACAAAAATTTCACTTTACAAATCGAATTCGTCGTGCTATACTAATTCGGCAAGCGAAAAAATCACGCTTGCGAATCCCTTTACACGGGCGGCGGAGTATGCCCTTTGCGGGAGTCCCATTCCCCGTGCTGTGTTTTGCGGAAATTTTACAAAAGGAGGACAAACGTATGATTCTGCCTGAGGAAAAAACGGCGATTATGGAAAAATACGCCACCCACGAGGGTGACACCGGCTCGCCGGAAGTCCAAATCGCTGTCCTGACCAAACGCATCAACGACCTGACGGAGCACCTGAAAGTCCACAAAAAGGACCACCACTCCCGTCGTGGCCTGCTGAAAATGGTCGGTCATCGCCGCAACCTGCTCAACTATCTCGCGAAAAAGGATATCACCCGCTATCGTGCGATCGTCGAGAAACTCGGTCTGCGCAAGTAAGAAACTTCGATAAGGCAGGCGGACGTTCCGCCTGCCTTATCCTCTTTCTCAAAAGTTCTCTAAAACCGTTCATTCGGGTGTTTTGCGGTCTTAGCGATGAAACGAGCGCCGTCGCACACAGCAAGCGACAAACGGCGACGTTGGTTTTATTGCTAATACTCGTGAACACCCCGAAAATATTATTTTATCGGAGGTAACCGAAATGTTTGAAAACGAAAAAGTGTTTGAAACAACGCTTGCCGGCCGTCCCCTCGTGGTCGAAACCGGCAAACTGGCGCAACTGTCCGGCGGCTCCTGCCTCGTCCGTTACGGCGAGACGGTGGTGCTCTGCAACGTGACCGCTTCCGCCAAACCGCGTGACGGCGTGGATTTCTTCCCGCTTTCCGTGGACTACGAAGAAAAATTGTACGCTGTCGGCCGTATTCCGGGCAGTTTCCTGCGCCGTGAAGGCCGCCCGACCGAAAAGGCGATTCTCACCTCTCGCGTGATTGACCGCCCGATTCGTCCCCTTTTCCCGAAAGATATGCGCAACGACGTCAGCGTCGTGTGCACCGTGATGTCGGTTGACCCCGATTGCCCGCCGGAGACGACGGCGATGATTGGCGCGTCCATCGCCATCTCCATTTCGGACATCCCGTGGGCGGGCCCGATTTCCGGCGTGGTGGTCGGTCTTGTCGATGGCGAGTACGTCATCAACCCCACCGCTGAGCAGGAGAAAGTGTCCGATATGCACGTGACCGTCGCTTCGACCGAAGACTTGGTCGCGATGATTGAAGCCGGCGCGAACGAGGTGGACAACGACACCATGTTCAACGGCATTATGGCGGGTCACGAAGCGAACCAAGCGATTGTCCGCTTCATCAAAGACATTCAGGCGGAAATCGGCAAACCGAAATTCCCGTTTGTGTCGAACGACCCCGACCCGGCGATGTTTGAGGCGATTAAAGAGTTCGCCATCGAAGACGTCCGCGCCGCGCTCGATACCGACGACAAACGCATCCGCGACGAGCGCCTTATCCCGGTGTACGACAAGGTGCACGCTCAGTTCGACGAGCAATACGCCGAGCAGATTGAAAAAATCGACGAGTGCTTGTATAAATTGCAAAAATACGTCGTGCGCCGCTGGCTGCTTGACGACGGCAAACGTGTGGACGGCCGCGGAATCAACGAGATGCGCCCGCTCGCGTCCGAAGTCGGCATTTTGCCGCGTACCCACGGTTCGGGCTTGTTCACCCGCGGTCAAACGCAGGTGCTCACCACCGTGACCCTCGGTTCGTCCAAAGATGCCCAGTTGCTTGACGGCATCGACAACGAAACCGAAAAACGCTATATGCACCACTACAACTTCCCGTCCTATTCGGTGGGCGAAACCCGCCCGTCGCGCGGGCCGGGTCGCCGCGAAATCGGTCACGGCGCGCTCGCTGAGCGTGCGCTCGTGCCGGTGCTCCCGAGCGTGGAGGAATTCCCGTACACCCTGCGCCTTGTGAGTGAGGTGCTCTCCTCCAACGGTTCGACGTCGCAGGCTTCTATCTGCGGTTCCACCCTCGCCCTTATGGACGCGGGCGTGCCGATTAAAGCGCCGGTCGCGGGTATCTCCTGCGGTCTTATCACCGAGGGCGACCGCTTTATGACCATGGTCGATATCCAGGGTCTTGAAGACTTCTTCGGCGATATGGACTTCAAAGTGGGCGGTACCAAAAAAGGTATCACCGCCATTCAAATGGACCTCAAAGTGCACGGTCTTACCCCCGCGATTATCCGCGAAGCGCTTGACAAAACCTATACCGCGCGCTGCTACATCCTTGACGAAGTGATGCTCAAAGCCATTCCGGAAGTGCGTCCGGAACTGTCCAAATGGGCACCGAAAATGCTTTCGACCAAAATCGACGTGGATAAAATCCGCGAGGTTATCGGTAAAGGTGGCGCGGTTATCCAAAAAATCTGTGCCGACTGCAACTGCACTATCGACGTGCAGGAAGACGGACAAATCTTCATCTCCGCTGTGGATATTGACGATGCCCGCCGCGCGCTCTCCATTGTGGAGACCATCGCCAAAGACCCGGAAATCGGTGCGATTTACAAAGGCCGCGTGACTCGGCTTATGAACTTCGGCGCATTTGTCGAAATTGCGCCCGGTAAAGAGGGTCTCGTCCACATCAGCAAACTGGATATTCGCCGCGTGGAAACGGTGGAAGACGTCGTGTCTGTCGGCGATGAGGTCATCGTAAAAGTGACCGAGATTGACGAGCAGGGCCGTATCAACCTGTCCCGCCGCGATGCGCTCATCGAGGTGGAAGGGCTCACGCCGGAAGAGCCGGCGGAAGATTCCCGCCCGCCGCGCCGCGAGGGTGGTCGCCGTGACGGTGGCCGTCGCCCGCAACGCCGTTAAGAAAATAACGAACAACCCCGCATCACTCAATTAGTGATGCGGGGTTTTTGTGTGTTGTGTTATTTTCACACGCGCGAACTCACTCAATCATCAAAAGGAACTCCGCTTCGGTGAGAATCGGGATACCGAGCGACTGCGCTTTTTGCAGTTTACTGCCGGCCTCCTCGCCCGCCAGCACAAAGTCCGTCTTTTTGGACACACTGCCGGACGTTTTGCCGCCGTACTGCTCGATAAGCGCCGACGCTTCGGTGCGGCTCATCGTCGGGAGTGTGCCGGTCAGCACAAAGGTTTTGCCCGCAAGGCGGTCGTCGGTGCGGACGGTTTTGTTTTCCATATTCACGCCGGCATCGCGCAACCGCTCCACAAACGCGCGGGACGATTCCTGCGCAAAAAAGCGACACACGCTGTCCGCCATAATGCCGCCGAACCCGTCAATCGCCGACACCTCGTCTATCGTGGCGTTCATCAGCGTATCCATATTGCCGAAACGGTCGGCGAGCAGTTTCGCCGCCTTTTCGCCGATGTGGCGAATACCCAAGGCATAAATCACGCGGTACAAATCGTTTTCTTTGGATTTTTCAATCGCGGCGCGCAAATTGTCCGCCGATTTTTCGCCGAGACGGTCAAGCGCCGCCACCGCGGAAAAATCCAGTGTATACAAGTCGTAGGCGTGGCAAAGCAGTCCCGCGTCCGACAGTTGTTCCAGCACCGCCTCGCCGAGCCCCTCGATATCCATCGCGGCGCGCGAGGTGAAGTGGATGAGGTTGCGGAGCCGCTGCGCCGGACAATCGGGATTAAGGCACCGCAACGCCGCCTCGCCCGCTTCGCGAAACGCGGGTGCGCCGCAAGACGGGCACACGCGCGGCATTTCATACGGCGCGGCGTGCTCGTTGTGCGCGGTCACACGCACCACTTCGGGGATAATATCCCCCGCTTTGCGAAGCACCACACGGTCACCGACCGCCAGCCCTTTTTCGGCGATAAAATCCTCGTTGTGAAGGGTCGCGCGGGACACGGTTGTACCCGCCAGCGTCACCGGCTCAAACACGCCGGTCGGGGTGAGCACGCCGGTGCGCCCGACGTTCACTTCCACGTCAAGCAGGGTGGTCTCTTTCTCCTCCGGCGGGTACTTATACGCCACCGCCCATTTGGGGAATTTGCTCGTACTGCCCATTTCCTCGCGGGCGGCGAACTCGTCCACCTTAATCACCGCACCGTCGATGTCAAACGGCAACTCGCGTCGCACCTGCCCGATACGCTCCACCTCGGCAATCGCCTCATCAATGGAATCGGTGCGCTTGTAAAACGGGATAACCGTGCAACCCCATGCTTTCATCGCTTCCAGCGACTGCGCGTGCGAGGCAATCGCCTGTCCCTCACACAGTTGCATATTGAACACAAAAATAGACAATCCGCGCTCGCCCACCACGTCGGCGTTTTTCTGGCGAAGGGTGCCCGCCGCCGCGTTGCGCGGGTTTTTGAACGGCGTATCGCCGTTCTCCTCCTGCGCCGTGACAAGCCGCGCAAACGACTGCCGCGGCATATACACCTCGCCGCGCACAATCGCCCGCGCGGGCGCATTGCGGAGCGTTTTCGGAATGTCCGCAATGTGCAACAAATTCTGCGTAACGTCCTCGCCCACAGCGCCGTTGCCGCGGGTCGCGCCGCGAAACAGCGTGCCGTCGCGGTATTCAAGCGCCACCGACAACCCGTCGATTTTCGGCTCCACCACATAAAACGGGTGAAGCACCGTTTCGCGCACACGGCGGTCAAAATCGCGCAATTCATCGGTAGAAAACACGTCCTGCAAACTGGCGAGCGGGACTTCGTGTGTCACCTCGCTGAACAGCGCCGAGCGTGCGCCGTGCACCTTTTGGGTGTACGAATCGGGCGAGATAAACTGCGGAAACGCCGCTTCAAGCGCTTTGAGCTCACGCGTCAGCGCATCAAACTCGTCGTCCTCGATTTCGGGTGCATCGTTGTCGTAGTAAAGACGGCTGTGGTAATCAATCGTCTCGCGTAGCGCGGCAATGCGCGCTTTTGCTTCTTGTTCGGTCATCGCCGCGCCTCCTTACGTCAGAAAATCGGGCACCGACAAGTAGCGGTCGCCCGTATCGGGAAGCAACACCACCACGGGTTTTCCCGCAAATTCAGCGCGCTTACCCACTTTGACGGCGGCGGCAAGCGCCGCACCGGAGGAAACGCCGCACAGCACGCCCTCGGTTTTCACAAGAAGCCGTCCCATTTCGTAGGCTTCGTCGGTCGTCACCGTCAAAATCTCATCCATCACGTCGCGGTCTAAGGTATCGGGCACAAAGTTCGCGCCCATCCCCTGCAACGCGTGCGCACCCGCGCGACCCTCGGTCAACACGGGCGAATCCGCCGGTTCCGCGCCAATCACGCGCACGGCGGGGTTTTGCTCTTTCAAAAATTTGCCCGTACCCGACACGGTACCGCCCGTGCCGATACCCGCCACAAACGCGACGACTTCGCCGTTCGTATCCGCCCAAATTTCCGGCCCGGTGGTCGCGTAATGGGCGGCGGGGTTCGCGGGGTTGCCGAACTGGTCGGGCACAAACGCGGGCGCATATTCTTTTGCCAATTCCTGCGCCTTTTGCACCGCGCCCGCCATCCCCTCGGCGGCGGGAGTCAACACGATTTTCGCGCCGTAAGCGGCAAGAAGCGCGCGCCGCTCCACACTCATACTGTCCGGCATTGTCAAAATGAGGTCATAGCCGCACAGTGCCGCGACCGCGGCAAGCCCAATGCCGGTGTTGCCCGACGTCGGCTCGATAATGGTCGTACCGGGGCGCAGTTTGCCCTCTTTTTCCGCCGTTTCAATCATCGCGAGCGCGACACGGTCTTTTGCCGAGCCGGCGGGATTTTGTTTTTCCAATTTCAGGAGCAACCGGCAAGACACACCGCACGCCGCCGCCAACCGCGACGCGTCCAAAAGCGGCGTATTGCCGATTAAATCTTTCATCGAAGATACCGTTGCCATCGTGTTTCCTCTTTTCCAAAAATTTAACGAACTCAACAAAAATTAACGAATTTGAAGCCGCTCAACCGCCGTGGTTTTCCCGCTTTGGTCATCGAGCGTGAACAGCACCGCATCCATCCGGCACGCGCCCTCCGCCGGCAAAAACCGCGCCGGCGTGTGCATCCGCATCCGCTCCATCGGCCCGTCGGGATGCACCCCTAAAATGGAATTCACCGGCGCCGTCATCCCGACGTCGGTCAAAAATCCCGTGCCGCGCGGCAAAATCTGCTCGTCCGCCGTCTGTACGTGGGTGTGCGTACCGAACACGGCGGACACCCGCCCGTCGGCATACAGCGCGAGCCCTTTTTTCTCCGCCGTTGCCTCCGCGTGGAAATCGACCACGCAAAATTTGGGGTTGCCCGCCTCTTTCAGCGCGGCATCCAGCGCTTCAAAAGGGTTGCCGAGCGGGTCTAAAAACACCGTGCCGAGCAGGTTTATCACCGTCACTTGATACCGTCCGCGGTCAACCACCGCTATCCCGTGACCGGGTGCGCCGGCAGGGTAGTTGTAGGGGCGCAAAAGCATCGGTTCGCGGTCAAGCAGGTCGTGAATTTCCCGCCGTTTCAGGGTGTGGTTGCCGCCGGTAATCACGTCCGCACCGGCGGAAAACAGCGCTTCCGCCGATTTCGGGAGCAACCCGTTGCCGCACGCGGCATTTTCGCCGTTGACCACGCATACGTCCACCGCATACTCCCGCTTCACTTTGGGAAGCACCGCCAGCAGGTGAGCACAACCGGATTCTCCCACCACGTCGCCGACACAGAGAATGTTCATAAAACCCCTTCTTTCTATTCTTTCCCATTTTAGCATATCCTACACAAATGTGCAACCTTTTACGCGCGTAAAAATCCCTTTGCATTTTGGAATTATTTGTGATATACTAAACCTGTATGTAAAGCGAAAGCGAGGGATTTTTATGAAATCCATAGAAGAAGCCAAGCGCCTCGTCGTCAAAGTGGGTACCTCCACCCTCACCTATCCGAGCGGACGACTCAACCTCCGGCGCGTGGAAACGTTGATTAAAGTGCTCTCCGACCTGAAAAACAGCGGACGGGACGTCTTACTCGTTACCTCCGGCGCCATCGGCGTCGGCGCAGGTAAACTGGGTCTTCCCGAACGCCCGCACGATATTGCGGGTAAGCAAGCCGCCGCCGCGGTCGGGCAATGCGAGCTTATGTATATGTACGACAAACTGTTTGCCGATTATGGGCACGTCACCGCGCAAGTCTTGCTGACCCGCGACGGCGTGGACGACCCGGTGCGTCACCGCAACATTGTCAACACCTTGTCCGAACTGCTCCGCGTGGGCGCTATTCCCGTTATCAACGAAAACGACACCGTCGCCACCGAAGAAATCGAATTCGGCGACAACGACACGCTGTCCGCGCAAGTGGCAATCCTTGCCAACGCGGATGCACTCGTGCTGATGTCCGATATCGACGGTCTGTTTGACGAAAATCCCGCCGTCAACCCCGATGCCCACTTAATTCCGCTCGTTACGGAAATTGACGATTCCCTGCTTGCCATTGCGGGCGGTTCCGGCTCGGCACGCGGCACCGGCGGTATGATTACGAAACTGCACGCCGCGGACATCGCGCTGTCGGCAGGAATTCCGATGGTCATTATGAACGGTGCCGACCCCACGAAACTCTACGACCTTGTCGAAGGGAAATCCGTAGGCACGCTGTTTTGCAAGGAGGAAACGGTATGACACTCCGTGAACTGGGCGAAGCGGCGAAAGCCGCATCCCACGTGTTGGCAACCGCCACGACGATGCAAAAAAACGAAGCGCTCGCCGCGATGGCAAAGGCGCTGAAAATGCACGAATTGGACATTCTCGAAGCGAACGACCGCGACGTACAAGCCGCGCAGGCGGCGGGCACGCGTGACGCGCTTATCGACCGCTTAAAACTCACGTCCGAGCGGCTGGACGGTATGGCGAAAGGACTTTTGGACGTCGCCATGCTCGCCGACCCGATTGGCGACTTGCTGGAAGAATCCACCCGCCCGAACGGCTTGCGTATCCGCAAATTGCGCGTGCCGCTCGGTGTCATCGGCATCATTTATGAAGCGCGCCCGAACGTCACCTCCGACGCGGCGGGACTGTGCCTGAAAGCGGGCAACGCCACCATTTTGCGCGGCGGAAAAGAAGCCATTTGCTCCAACACCGCCATTGTCGAAGCGTTGCGCGAGGGCATTGAATCGGCGGGTCTGCCCGCCGACTGTGTCGGGCTTGTAACCGACACCTCACGCGAAAGCGCCAAAGAGATGATGCACCTCACCGAGTATTTGGACGTGCTCATTCCCCGCGGCGGTGCGGGACTTATCCGCGCCGTTGTCACCGAAGCCACCGTCCCCGTCATTGAAACGGGTGTCGGCAACTGCCACGTCTTTGTGGATGCGGCGGCGGACATAGATATGGCGGCCAACATCATTTTGAACGCCAAAACCTCCCGCCCGTCCGTGTGCAACGCGGCGGAGACGTTGCTTGTGCACAATGCGATTTGCAAAACCGCCTTGCCCGCGATAGCAACGGTGCTGAAAGCCGCCGGTGTCACCTTGCGCTGTGACGAGACGACCCGCGCCCTGCTCGGTGACGATGCCGAAGCCGCCACCGAAGCGGACTGGGCAACCGAATACGGTGACTATATCTTGGCGGTCAAAGTGGTCTCCTCAATCGACGAAGCCATCGACCACATCCGCCGTTACGGCACCGGTCACAGCGAATGCATCGTCACGAACGACCCCGAAGCCGCCGACCGCTTTTGCGATGCGGTGGATGCGGCGGCGGTGTACGTCAACGCTTCCACCCGCTTTACCGACGGCGGTGAATTCGGTATGGGTGCCGAAATCGGCATCTCCACCCAAAAATTGCACGCACGCGGCCCGATGGGACTGCGCGAATTAACGAGCACCAAATACCGCATCGACGGCAACGGACAAATTCGCCCCTAAGGAGGATACCGTATGTTCTTTAAGAAAGCCAAAAAAGAGGACGTGCCCGCGAACACCGACAGCGACGTCATTATTCAAACGGCCGACACACCCGCTGACGAGGTGGAAACCCTCTCCGAAGCCCTTGACCGCGTACAGCCGCGCCGTCCGCGCCGCACCAGTCGCGGTACCCGTCGCGGCCAACGGCGCTTTGCGGCGCTTCTCGGTCTTATCGTAATTTTCCTCGCGGCGGTGGGTGTTGTTGCGCTCGTGTTTTTGTCGGTGGGGTTGATACAAAAAGCCTCCGACCACTCCGACTTGATGGTGGAATTGCGCGACCTTGCCGCGCCACTGATTGAATACCAGCCTGCCGCCTTTGACAGTGTGGAAGAAGCGGATGACACCATTCTCCTGCAAGCGGCGATTTTCCGCGTCACCGAAGCGGAGCGTATTCGCCAGTTACGGGAAAAAACCGACACCTACAATTACGAAACGGACGATTACGGGCGCCTCATTCTCCCGATAGAGGAAATCAACCTCTCGTTCAAAGCCATGTTCGGCGATACGATTACCCCGAATCACCAAACGCTCGGCGAGGAAGGCGGCGTCGCCTATACCTTTGAATACGACAAAGCCAACGCCTGCTACTACGTGCCCGTGTCGGTATCTTCGTCGCTGTATACCACCAAAGCGGACAGCATCAAACTGCACGGAACGGAAGCGCGAGTGCGTATCAACTACGCGCTGACAGGCAATCTGCCGGTGGACTCCTATGGCAACGTGATGGAGCCGGACAGCACCACCACCGAGTATTCCCAATGGTTTACCTTCAAAGAAACCCACGACGGCTGGATTTTAACCGCCGTTTCCGATGCAAAATAAAACGGATAATTGAACCCGCCCTTTCATAGTATTTCTTAGTATGGAATAGAAAGGGCGGGTTTTTATGTATCGAATTTTCGGACGAAAACACCTTTTGTTCGCGGTAGTTGCTTTTCTCGGCGTGGTCTCCCTTTTGACGGCGGCGGTCGGCTTTGCCCCTACGCTTTACGCGCAAACGGCGGCAACCGAGCGCAAACTCCCCGTCTACTGCACCGACCGAAAGGACAAAACGGTGGCATTCACCTTTGATGCCGCGTGGGGTAACGAGGACACGGGCAAACTCATCGACATTTTCAAGGAAGCGGATATCCACGTCACCTTTTTTGTGGTCGGCGAATGGTGCGACCGTTGTGCCGATTCCGTCAAAGCGCTGTCCGCCGCCGGCCACGAGGTGATGAACCACTCCTCCACTCACCCGCATATGCCGACACTCAGCAAAGAGGAAATGCAAAAAGAAATTGCCGCTTGCAACGAAAAAATCCGCGC
Source organism: Acutalibacteraceae bacterium (assembly GCA_045600765.1). Taxonomy (GTDB): domain Bacteria; phylum Bacillota; class Clostridia; order Oscillospirales; family Acutalibacteraceae; genus RGIG426. Next base: position 16,021 of record JAZRYM010000062.1, read on the forward strand.
GCTGACCGGAAAAACCCCTACCTTGTTCCGCGCGCCCTACGGTGACTATGACAACGCGCTCCTCGACGTGCTCGACGGGATGAAAATGCAATGCGTGCAATGGGACGTGGACAGTCTTGACTGGAAAGACCTATCCGCCGACGAAATTACCGACCGTGTGCTCTCCCGTGTGCAATCGGGCAGCATCGTCTTGTTCCACAACGCCGCCAAACACACCCCCGAAGCACTCCCCGGCATCATCAAAGCCCTAAAAGCGCAAGGATATACCTTCGTCAAAGCATCGGAACTGCTCTACCCCGCCGGCACGCCCATTAACCACGAGGGACGGCAACTCGGCGCCACCACCAGCGCCATAACCGCCACCACCACAACCACCTAAAAAATCCCCGTCAATCAACGATTGACGGGGATTTCTCTATTCTTCTGTTATTTGCCGTTTAGTACACAACCGTGGCAGAAGCGAGCGGCTCATTCAACTTCTCGTCAAACGGAAGCCGTTTCCATTGCGCTTCCGTGCCGCCGTAGTAGACGGTTTGAAGCGAGTTGCACCCGTAAAACGCACCGTTACCGATTTGGGTGACGGATGCGGGAATAGTCACCGTTTTCAACGACGAGCAAGAGCGGAACACGTTGTCTTCAATCAATCGGATACTTCCCGGAATTTGCACGTTCGAAAGGGACGAGCATCCGTTAAACGCCATCGCCTCAATCGAAATCACCGACGAGGGAATGTTGAACGAAGACAAGGCGGTGCAGTTACGGAACGCACTGCTTCCGATACGTTTGAGGGAAGCGGACACGCCGACACTGCTCAGCGACGAGCAACCGTCAAAGGTATACATTCCGATGCTGATAACGCCGTTCATCGTGATGGAACGAAGCGACGTGCAATTTTGGAACGCATTGTCCGACACCACTTCCACCGACGAGGGCAGGGTCGCCGAAGTCATCCCTTTGCCTTTGAACGCACCGGCATCAATACCGGTCACGCGATAGCCGCCGAGCGTGCTCGGCACGCTGACCGAACCCGACCCCAACCAGCCGGTTACGTGAGCGGTACCGTTGCTGTAAATCGCGTATTGGAAACTGCCTTCCGACTGACCGCTCGTCTGTTTGGAGCCTTGGTCAGAGGTGGGAATGGCCGGACGATACGCATTGTAACCCGCGCCGCTATTATCGGGAAGCGGACGTTGTTTACTGCTGCCACCGCTTCCACCGGAATTGCCACCCTGCTCCGCGGGTGTACCGTTGTTGTTCTCTTCCTCGACCACGTACCCGTTATTGCTGCGGTTGATTTTGTTGCGCGTTTTCTTCCCGGCAGTCGCGCGAGTCGTCCCGTTTTTTACGACGTTACCGTTTGCATCTTTCACTTTGGCGGTAGTCGTCGCTTTCTTCTTCGCCGTCGTCTCCGCATCGGAAAGATTGCTGAATTTCTTTTCAAGCGAATCCAAAAACTCATCCGTCACCGCGGTTTCTTTCGTTTCAGGCACCTCTTTGTTAGCGCCTATAAGGGACACCGCAAGATATCCGCCGCCGCCCAGCACAAGGAGCGCCGCCACCGCCGCAAGAGACACTTTCAGCGGCGTCGGCCACCATTCTATCCGTTCTTTGAGCGACATTTTCAGTTGTTTCTCGGGCACCGTCTTCTTGACGGCGTGAATGCCCTCCATCTCCCGCAAGGCCTCCTCGGTCGGCGTCAAAGCCAACGCGGCACACAGCCCTTTATACAGGGCAAGCGAGGGGCATTTGACACTCTTATGCAACGCCGAGAAAATCCACCACAAGGTGTTTTTCATACCGCATCCGCCCATATTGCCGGGAGTAGCACCCGTCATTACGGCGGCTTTCAGCGCGCGCAACGCTTGACTGCGATAAGCTTCCGCCACCGAGGGGTGAAGTCCCATAATCTGCGCCGCGACATTAAGGTTGAAATTCTCGTAATATAAAAGGAGAATCATCGCCCGTTCTTCCATCGAAAGCACCTGCAACCCCGCAATCAAGCGGTCGCGGGCACGCGCATCCAGCACGCCGTTGCTTTCGGCATCCAGCGGAACGTAATCCGTTTCGGGCGCAGAAATCACCTCCGGCATTTCCGCCTTGCGTTCCGGCGGTAAATAGGATTTGCAACACCGGTGGCAAACGTACAACATCCACGGTTGGAAATCCGCCGTCGATCTGGGCACCGACGTCTCTTTACACATCATAAAGAGGGTGTCACGTGCGGCTTGCTCCGCATTTTTCTCGTTTTCAAGCAACTGAAACGCGTAAAAATACACGTCATCCTTGCATTGACGGAATAATTCCGTCACCGCCTCACGGTCGCCTGTTTGCGCGCGTTCCAATAACTGCAATTTTCCGTTATTGTTGTCCATCATTATTCTCCTTTAAGGGAATTTTTAGGATTTACTGTGCGTTTTTCTTGGTCGTTGTGGCAGTTTTCGCGGTGGTTTTTGCGGTAGTTTTCGCGGTGGTAGCCATCGTCATACTTGTCGTTTTCGTCATCCCCGTTTCTTCCGAAGAATCGGTCAACAACATCATCGCCGCTTGTAACTGAACGTCGTCTGCATCGTCAATCAAATCCAGGTACTCGCTCACTTTGGAAAGCGCCACTTTGCGGTCGGGTGTAATCCCTTTCCCCTCCCACGAACCGGCTTTGAGGAGCGACAATTCCGACACCGACAATTTCACGGCGGCGTTGTCCGACGGAAGCGGGAAATATTCCTGTACCATGGCGCGGCCGGCCGTTTGGTCACCTATCACGGTGGTAAGCCCAAACTCTTGAAGCACACCCGCGAACAGTTCCGCTTCACCTGCCGTTACCCCGTTGACCAGCGTAACGGTCGGCAATTTCATTTCGTATGCGGAAACCGCCGATAAGGCCGTGACCGTTCCGTCCGAAGCGGTAGCATTCGCAAAATTGCCGCGCGGCATCAAATACCCCACCGATTCGGTGGCGGCGGCAAGCGTGCCGCCCGTATTGCCACGCAAATCGAAAACGAGCGACGTGGCACCGTTTTGCACGTGTTTGTCTACCATGGCGGTAAATTGCCCCGCCGTGGTGTTGTTAAAGTCGGAAATGCGAATATATCCGACGTTGCCCATCATTTTTCCGGTAACGCTGATGAGCGAATAGGTGCCCGAAACCAGTTCAAACGATTGCTGTTTTTTATCTCGGAGCACCGTCAACAAGATTTTGGGATAATCGTCCAAATTCGCCCGCATTTCGGCAAGCCCTTTGGCGGTGGCAGACACGTTTTTGCCGTCGTAAGCGACAATCACATCGCCCGCTTTCATCCCCGCTAAATCCGCAGGAGAACCCACCGCCACCGAAGAAACCACCAGTTGGTCTTTCTCCGATTTGAGCATCACGTCTAAGCCGAAACCCGTCACCGTTCCCGCTACACGGTTTTGCACGGCGGCATACTCATCCGGTGTCAAATAGGCAGCATATACGTCGCCGATAGACTGCATATACGCCGATGCCAACTTTTCTTCAAGAGCTTTTTCGTCCACCGTGCCGGCGTAGTTTTGGCGAACCACTTTGTCTACGTTTGTCAAATAATCAAATAAGGCTTGGCGCGCGCTGACGTTGCTGACTGTGGCACTAAATCGGTTCATCGCAAAAATCATCGTTGCCGACACGGACAACGCCACCGCCATAAGAACCACCGCCAACGTCGTGGCAACGGGAATACGTTTTTTCACAGCGTGTGCCTCCTTTCAAAAGGTCATCGGTACCGCACAAAGGCGCAGGAATTTTTCGTTAGGCGAAACGACCCGAGCGACGGCGTATCGTGGTTACGCCGAGCGAGTGCATCAAAGCCCAACGGAAATCGGTAATGCGTAGGAATTTTTCGTTAGGCGAAGCGACCCGAGCGAAGGCGTATCGTGGTTGCGCCGAGCGAGTGCATCAAAGCCCAACGGAAATCGGTAATGCGCAGGAATTTTTCGTTAGGCGAAGCGACCCGAGCGACGGCGTATCGTGTATACGCCGAGCGAAAGTCGCAATGCATAACGGAAAATTACAAGCATTAAGGTTGGGAGACGTAGCCGGAACCCAATGGATCGACTCGTTCACCATCCACGCGCACCTCAAAGTGCAGGTGAGAACCGTAGGACCAACCGGTGTTGCCGATGGCGCCGAGGACGGTCTCGCCGCCCACAACCGATTGTCCCTCGCTCACATAAATGGCGGAGCAGTGGGCATACAAGGTGGTGATACGGCAACCGTACTCATCAATACCGTGGTCAACGATGATGTAATAGCCCCAACCGGAGCCCCAACTGTCGCCCGCGTTGACGTAAATCACCGTGCCGTCTTCGGCGGCGCGAATATCCTGCCCATAAGCGGAGCCGGGACACACGATGTCAATACCGCCGTGGAAGTTGGACGCACCGTCCAAAATGCGCCAGCCGAACGTATCGCTCACCATCGTGCAGGAAGAAGACGGCCAGTACATCGTGCCGCCGTGATAATTTTGGTTGTTGGAATACTGCGACTGTTCCGCGCGGCGCAAAATTTCCTGGATTTCGGCTTCCAACGCTTCTGCCTGCTCCTGGGTATAGGCGATTTCGCGGTCGTATTCGTCGATGTCGTCCTGCAAATCGACGACGGCACCTTTGGCTTCGGCATAGAGCGCTTCCAGTTCCGCACGGTCTTCATCCGCCGCGGCTTTCACCACCTCCAACTCCTCTTTGCGGGAATTCAAGGTGGAGCGGTCTGCTTCGAGCACTTTCTTCTCGCCGTTAATATCGGCGATTTCTTCTTCCATCTCGCCAATCAGCCGTTGGTCGTTGGCGGCGATTTTTTCCATCATCTTGGATTTCAGCAGATAGTCCACATAACTGTCCGTATCAAACAACATTTGGAGCGTGGACATATTGCCCGTTTTCGCCACCATCCGCAAACGATTTTTCAGCGCCGCAAAACGAGTTTCAATAGCTTTTTCTTTGTCGGCGATTTCTTGCTCACGCGTGGCAATCGCGGTGCTGTTTTCATACAGCTCGTTGTCCAGCGCATCAATCAAATTGTTGTTGACGGCGATTTCCTGCTCTTTCAGTTCAATTTGCTCCTCAATCACCGATTGACGCTCTTTTTTATCTGCGAGGTCATCGGACAGCAAATCCTTTTGGTTTTCCAGTTCGGAGATGCGCTGTTCCAGTTCCTCTTTCTGCGCTCGCAGAGAGGACGCGCTTTCCGCTTTGGCGGGCGCAGAGGGCACACCGACAAATGCCAACGAAGCCACCGCAAAAAGCGCCGCGACGCGCATCGCCCATCGTTTCTTAGTCAAATGCGCTCCTCCCTTCCTCTTTGAGATAGCGGTTCATCGAAAGGACACTGCCGAACGCACCGGTTGCGACACCGATGCCGAGGTATCCGCCGAGCAAAATCCACATCTGCGATGCAAAGGGAATGAGTCCCGCAAAGATATTAAAGGAGAACATTCCGGTCAAACGGGTATACACAAGGTAAGTAATTCCGAATGCGAGCGTACCCGCGATAAGACCGAGCGCCATTCCTTCCACCACGAAAGGAATACGGATAAATCCGTTGGTGGCGCCGACCGATTTCATAATGCCGATTTCAAGGCGACGGTTGTATACCGTCAATTTGATGGTATTGGCAATGATGAACAGCGACACGACAAGCAACAGCACAATGACCCAGCCGCCCGCCAGCAACACCGCGCTGCGCAATTTTGTCAAGGTTTTGGCAATATTGCCGCTGGACGACACGCTGTCTACCGCATCCAATTTTTCGATTTGATACAAGGTGGCATCAAACTTCGCCAAATCCGCAAAGGTCACGATGAACGCATCTTGCATCGGGTTGTTGTCACCCTGCAACTCGGAGAACAAATCCGCCGAAAAGGAATCGGCGTATTTCTGCAAAATCTCATCTTTCGACTGAAATTCCACGTTGCGGACGTTTTCAATCGTTTTCAACTTGCTTTCCAGTTGTTGCACGTCGTTCGCGGTAGCACCTTGTTTCGCAAACGCCACCACCACGTTTTGTTCGTACAGCGAGTTAAACGCATTGCTCACGTTGGCAAACAACAGATAGGAGGCGCCAATCAACACGAGGCACGCGAGCAACACGCCGACGGAGGCAACACCCATAAAGCGGTTGTGCCACAAGTTTTGAAATCCCTCTTTGATGAGATAACGCAAACTTCCGATTTTCATACCTCCTCGCCTCCTTCCGACATCACGGGTTGTGCTTCGGTCAACGCATCGTTTTGCACTACCGGCGCGGTATCGAACACTTTGAATTCCGGCTCAGCGGGTTCCACCGACGGCGCTGTTTCCGCCACGTCCGCGGATGCGGCAACCTCAACTGCCTCATCCGGCGTGTCGGTCTTGCCGTTTTTCGCCTGTTTTTTTGCTTGTTTTTCCGCTTTGGCGGCTTGCTTTTCCGCTTTTTTCGCCGCTTTTTCCGCCTTGCGCATTTCCGCGCGGGACAGCGTTTCCTCCGGCTCCAAAGCATCTTCTTCCCCGACTTTCGGTATCTCACGGCAACCGCTGTCCGACACGACCACGCCCTCGGAAATATGAATGACGCGGCGGTCGAATTTTTCGACCAAATCGTGCGCGTGGGTGACGACAATCACCGTCGTACCGAGACGGTTGACGGCGCTGAGCAATTCCATAATCTCATACGACAGTTCGGGGTCGACGTTTCCGGTCGGCTCGTCGGCGATAATCATACTCGGGTTGTTCGCGAGCGCGCGGGCAAGGCTCACACGCTGTTGTTCGCCGCCGGACATCTCCTGCGGGAAACTGCGCATTTTGTCGGTCAGCCCGACCAGTTGCAACACATACGGCACCCGCTTGCGAATTTCGCGGTTGGATGCGCCGATAACCCGCATGGCAAACGCCACGTTGTCAAACACGTTCATATTGTTAATCAAACGGAAATCCTGGAACACCACACCCATCGTGCGGCGCATATACGGAATCTGTTTGCGGGACAGTTTGCTCAAATTGTACCCGTTGACGATGACTTCGCCCGCCGTCGGTACTTCTTCGCGCGTAATCAGTTTGAGGAAGGTGGATTTACCGGCGCCGGATTCGCCGACGATAAACACAAACTCCCCTTTATCAATGCGGATATTCACGTCTTTGAGTGCTTTTTTTCCGCTATCGTACACTTTGTGCACGCCCTTGAACTCTATCAAGTGGCTCGCCTCCTTGGAATCAGATAATGACAAGATTCACGCCGACAAGGTGTTCCCCGTCGGCGTAGGTTTATTTTTTCAGCGACGCGGGCGGTTGGCGTTCAGATATTTTTTCACCATCAGCGCCACTTTGAACACAATGGCGTCTTCAAACTCGCGCAAGTCGAGCCCGGTCATCCGTTTAATTTTCTCCAACCGATACACCAGCGTGTTGCGGTGGACAAACAGTTTGCGCGACGTCTCGGACACGTTCAGGTTGTTTTCAAAGAATTTTTGAATGGTGAACAGCGTCTCGTTGTCGAGCGAGTCAATGGAATCCCGCTTGAACACTTCGCGCAGGAACATATCGCACAAGGTCACCGGCAACTGATAAATCAACCGCGCAATGCCCAAATTGTCGTAACTGATAATGTTCGTGTCGGTGTCAAACACCTTGCCCACTTCCAGCGCGGTCTGCGCCTCTTTGAACGAGCGGGCGAGGTCTTTCATCCCCTCCACCACGGTGCCGATGCCGACCACCGCGTGGGTGTAAAACTCACTGCCCAGCGTGTCCACAATCGACCGCGCCAGGTTTTCAAGGTCTTTTGGCTCCGTCTCGGCGTGCAACTCTTTTACAAGCGCAATGTCCGACTCGTTGATGCTGATGACAAAATCGCGCCCTTTGTCGGGGAACAGGTTTTGCAACACGTCAAACACCGACACGTCCGTCGCGCCGGTCACACGCACCACAAACACCACCCGTTCCACGTCGTTGTTAAAGCGCAATTCGCGGGATTTCAGATAAATATCGCCCGGCAAAATGTTGTCCAACAACACGTTTTTGACAAAGTTGCCGCCGTCGTATTTTTCGTCGTAATATTGCTTAATGCCCGAAAGCGAAATGGCCAACAGATTGGCGTACACTTTCGCTTGGTCGTCCGTCCCCTCCACAAACAGCAGATAGGAAGCCGTCGGTTGCGACCCGAACGCTTTGTAAGTAAACTCGCCAAACGCAAACGCTTCACTTTCGGCAAAATGTGCCGCCGTCAGCTCGTTCATCGGCTGACCGATACGGTCCATTTCGCTGCACGCAATGACGTTCATCGTCTCGTCTACCACACCGATGGTGCGGTCAATCGCGTCCCGCATTTGGTGAATAACCCCTTGAAATACTCTGTTAGACATACGCACTCTCCCCTTAATCCAGAAAGTTTTTCGTCATTTTTTCAGCCAGTTCACAACATATAGATATATCCGCATATCATTGTACCAAAAAATTGACGATTTTGCAAGAGATTTTCCCTTTTTATTTGTAAAAATTTTATGAAAATAAAGGAAAAAGCGCGGAATCTCTGTCCGCGCCCAAAACTTCTTCACTATTCACTATTCACTCTTCACTTTTCACTCTTCACTTTCCCGCACCCACCCACGCCAACGCACAAACGCGGTATAGGGACCGGCGTCCAGTTGCGGTGCC
>JAZRYM010000063.1:0-13708 GCA_045600765.1 Acutalibacteraceae bacterium
GCGTGCAAGCGGTGCTGAACGAAGGACTGGCGCCCGTCACGATGGTGGTCGGCCACGGCGAAGACCAAAACGTCGTCAGCAAATTGACCGAACTGTTGCAAAAGAGCGGCTACGAGGTGCTGACCCTCGACATCACCACCATGGAAAATACCTTTGACAAAACGTCTACCATGGCGGTGTTGCCCGCACCGTCCACCGATTATTCCGCCGAGGAAATCGCGCTGTTGCGCGCGTGGACGGCGAATAACGACGCGATGAATCACCAACTCACCTACGTCGTCAACTACTCCACCTACCTGCCGACGCTGTCCGAATTCTTCACCGACAACTACGGTATTGAGGTAACACCCTACTGGGTGAGCGAGTCGTCCAACAGCCGCCTTTTCAGCTACGGCGTTACCAACACCTACGGTGACCTCGCCGAAACCGACTACACCGAGGCGGAAGAAAAAGCGATTAAATCGCCGGCAACCGCCGCGCTGAAACTCCATTGGGACGAGGACAAAACGCTTGCGAAATACAACCAGGCGGTCGTCACCTTCCCGAACTCGGCGCAACTGATTAACTATCAAAAATACACCGACGAGTACAAAGCGCTCCTTGAAAACGTGGACGTGAACGACCTCTCGAACAACCAAAAGAACGAGTTGCAAAAGAAAATCGACGCGCTCGTTTCCGAATGTACCGCGCAGGCAGACAAATACCCCGTCGTCGGTATGGCGTACTCCCGCTCCATTGCGACGATTGACGGCAAACCCGCCTCTACCTCCGCCCTTGTGTGCGGTAGTTCGGGGTTGATTGCCCAGTACCTCACCGACGCTTCCGCCAAAAACGAAGCGGCGGTCAAGAGCGTGTTTAACGGGTTGACCGGCAACAAAAACGCCGTGGCAATCGAGGGCAAGAGCCTCTCCACCGCTACGGTTGACTTTGGGTCGGAGGGCGTGAAAAAACTGCTCGGTCTCGGCTTCTTCACCATTCTGTTGCCGCTTATCCTGCTCGTCGGCGGCATCACCGTGTTCCTGCGGAGGAAGAATTTATGAGTGAACAACCGAAAAAACCGACCGACGAAGCGCCCGAAGTGACCACCACCGAAGAAAACAAAGAGGAATCCACCCTCTTTGCCGCGCCGACCGCGCCGACCAAGCAAAAGCCGAGCAAAAAACGCCTGCGCGGGTTGCTCATCGTGCTGTGCGTGCTCGCGCTGCTCGGCGGCGGCGTAACCGCGGCGTATCTCGGCGGGCTGTTTCAAAAATCGACAGACACCGACACGTCAGAGACGGAAACGCAGGAGGAAGAACATCTGCCCTCGCTGGTCGATTATTCCGCAACGGGCATTTCCGCCATCCAAAAACTGACGATACAAAACGAAAAAGGTACCTACACCCTCGCGCCCGACGACACGGGCGCGATGACGGTGGAGGGCTACACCGACCTGCCGCGCGACGGCGAAGCGGTGGAAGAACTGTTGGTGCACTACACGGCGGTGACACCCGATTTGGTCATTGCCGAAAACGCAACCGCCGAACAGCTGACCGCCTGCGGGCTTGACAAACCGTCTATCACCGTCACGGCACAGTATACGGACGGCAAAACGCTGACGATGCAATACGGTCGCCTCGCTTCCGGCGGGGAGGCCGGCTACTACGGTATGGAAAAGGGCGGCAAAACCGTTTGGCTGTTTGAAACGGGATATTATCAGACGGCAATGGAAGATTTTACCCATTTCCTCGGAAAAACACTGATGTCCGCGCCGTCGCCCAACTCGGACGACACGGTGGGCACGGCAAAACTCAAACAGTTGACCCTTTCGGGCGGCAACCGCGACACCGCCGCCACCTTGCGCTATATCGCGCCGACCGACAGCGACTCGTTCCGACTGTGCGGCAAATACGTGCTTGAAAAACCGTTTCTCCGTGCCGCGGACAACGACGTGGTGTCCGAATGGGATACCTCTCTTTGCGGGTTGTACGCCGCCACCATAGAGGCGGTGCGCCCGACCGCTGCCGAACTTTCCGCGTTCGGGTTTTCAAACCCGCGTGCGGTCGCAAAAATGACCTTCGGCGTTTACGTTGCCACCGACAAGGACGGCAAGGACTTAAAAACGCCCAAATGGTACAACGAGGTATCCTACACGCTGACCCTCGGCAACCGCACCGAAGACGGCGCGTATTACGCGATGCTCGACGGAGTGGACGCGGTGTATACCGTGAACGAAGCCACCGTCCCGTGGGCGGAAGTCGGGTATGAAGACCTCGTGAACAAATCGCTCTTTTTGCGGTATATCACCGATATTTCCGCGATAAAAGCGCAGGTGGGTAACACCGCGTATGACCTGAAACTCACCCACGGCAAGAAAAAAGCGGAGGACGGCAACGAAACCGCCACCCTCGGTGCGAAGCTGAAAGGGGTCGAAAAGGACGAGGCGTCCACCCGCGGGCTGTATCAGTTGATGATGAGCGTCAAGCGCGTGTCTGCCGCGCCCGCCGATGCCAAAGCCGACGGCAAAGCGGTGCTGAAATTACAGCTTGTGCCGCTGTCGGGCGAAGCGGAAACGACCTTCACCTTCTACCCCTATTCCGCGAACCGCTACTTGTGCGTAGACAGCGACGGCGACCGCTTCCTTGTGAAAACCGCCGACGTAGAAGCGGTGGCGGCGCAATGGAACGCCTATGCCGAAACCGGCACCACGACGACCGCAAAAGCCGCGACAACCACCAAGGCTTCGTAAAAGAGCCACTCCGGTTAAACCAAAAAGAAACCGCCTTGCAAGCGATGCCTGCAAGGCGGTTTTGTTGTTTTTTATTTGTCTTTCGGTAGGTGATTTTTCAGTTTTTCTTCCAACTGCGTCACCTTTTCCTCGATTTTTTCTTTGCGGTCGGAAAGCGCGGCGGTCTGGGTTTTCCAAAACGCGCGCAACTGCCGTTTATGGTGACAGAGTTTTTCTTGGCAGTTTTTGCAGGCGAGCGCATCGTTGCAGCACTCACAAAACCGTTCGGGAACGGCTTTTACCCGTATTTCCCACAACGCGAGAAGCACCAGCGCAAGCCCGAGCAACGTCCACGTGTAAAACGACGGGATAAACACAAGCGGCGTAAACATCATCGCGTAATCCCAGTTGTAGATGCGGCAGGTGGTGCAGCATTTGTTTTTCATAAACCACGTCTGGAACGGGCAGAAGAACAAAATGCAAATCATATCGCACACCGAATAGGCAAGCGCGATAAGAAGCAGGAGCCCGCGGTCAAAAATGCCCGCCAAATACAACCCGCCGAACAGCGCGTTGAGCGCCAGCCACACGAACGCCACCGCAAAAGTGACTTTCGCTTCCTGCAAATGCGGAGCCGCGCCCTCAACCGGTTTGTAGTTGCGTTTGAACTGCTTTTCGCACCCCATACTTTCGAGCGGCGACGGGAACATTCGCGACAGCATTTCCGCCACGAACACCACCCAAATCGCGCCGAGCAACACAAGCATCAGCGGACTTTCGGCATCAAAAAGTTCCACGCCGCGCACCCGCGCCACCACGTATACGGCAACCGCCGCCAAAAACAAAACTCCGCGATAGACAAGTTTCAAAATATGAATGGCAGAGATTTTGGAAAGACGTTTCTTTTCCATAAAAACCCTCTTCTCTTTCGGTTTTCGCCGAAAGAATTTACTCGGTACGCAGGGCGACCACCGGGTCTTTCTTCGCCGCCGAGCGGGACGGGATGATGCCCGCGATAAGGGTCAAAAGCATACTGATGACCACCAAAATCACCGCCACCGGAATCGGCAAAATCGCCGACAGGTTGTTGATGCCGGTGAGGCTGTGCAAGATGAGGTTGATGGGAATACACAGTAGGTAGGTAATCAGCACGCCGAGCAGACCCGACGTAAAGCCGATAATCATCGTTTCGGCGTTAAACATACTGGATACGTTGCGCTTGGATGCACCAATCGCGCGCAGGATACCGATTTCTTTCGTGCGCTCCTGCACCGAAATGAGGGTGATAACGCCAATCATAATGGACGACACGATGAGCGACACCGACACGAACGCAATCAGCACGTAGGTAATCGCGTCGATAATGGTGGTGACGGAAGACATCATCAGCCCCACGTAGTCGGTGTAGCGGATTTCCTGCACGTCGTCCACACTGTCGTTGTAATCGGCAATCGCATCCTCAATCACGTCTTTGTCCGCAAAGGACGAGGCATAGAGGTTAATCGTCTCCGGGCTGTCAATATCCACATAGTTGAGGATACGCAAGTTCGCATCGTAGGTGGAAAGCGAGAATTCCAGCACCTCGTCGTAGTAATCGGCGCGTTGTTCGTCGGTGTAGCCCTGCATTTCCATAGCCAGTGCTCCCGCCAACTGTTGCGACGACATCCCCGCCATTTGTTCTTGCACGCCGGCGGCGTATTGCTCGCGGAACTGCTGTTCAATCATCTGCGCGAACGTGTCTCTCATATCGTCGTCGCTCATCGCCGCCACGTATGATTCCACTTCCGCCTGCTCCATCCCCATTTGTTCGGTCAACACGGCCGTGAGCGTCTCCTCCATCGTTTCGCGGTTCATTTGCGAAAGGGTGTCGTCCACCGTCTTTTTCACCAGTTCGGGCGACGGGAGACTCTTGATTTTCACATACGCATCCGCTTTTCCTTTTTCGTCCTGCTCGTCAATGTAGGCGGTAAACGCTTTCGCCTTTTTCGCCTTGTCCACCGCGCCGTCTTTGTCCTCAAACGGAAGTCCCGTAAACACGTCCACGTTCTTGTTTTCGAGTTGGGCTTTCAGCGCCTCGGCATCTTTCGTGTGTTCAATGACGTACTCGGTCAAAAGGCTTGTATAGCCAATCGAACCGGTGAGCATGGTGGACACCGCGTCCTCGTTCGGGCGGATAATGCCGGTCACGTGCAAATCAATACCGTTGTCGTAGAGGTATTTAAGCCCCGCTTCCGTCTCGCGCAGGTCGGTGTATATGCCGTCTTTATCGCTATCGGTATAGCAATTCGCGCCGAGAATGGTGCGGAACGGGGTTTCGCAAATGTCTTTGTAGCTCCATTTTTCCGCTTCGTAATCCACCGTCGTTTGGTCTTTGGCGGCGAGCATCAACGCTTCAATCTCCTCGCGGGATTTCAGCCCCAGCGCATACAGCGCCAGGTCGTTCAACTCGTTTTGGCTATCCAGCACCAGCACAATTTCGTTGTATTTCGTCGGCCAGTTGCCGTACACGAGGTCATACTGTTTTTCAAGCACCGGGCTAATCACTTTGCCGTCGTCGCCCGGGAGCATTTCCTGCCACAGTTCCGAGCCGCTCGACGACATATTAGACAATCCGCCCATCACCGTCTGGTCGCGCATCTGCATCATAAAGGACAAGTCCACGTTCATGTATTTGAGCAAAATATCCTGCATCAGCGCCTCGGCATCCGACTGAATAATTTCGCCGTCCACCGATTTTGTATACACGAGCATATCCATACCGTAGGTGTACTGCACGCCGGCAACCGATTTTTGCAAATCGCTGTCCTCTTTGGCGCGCTCTTTTTCCAAATGCTTTTTGAACGCCGCCAAGTCGTTTTCCTGCATCTCCATCGTGTTGATGGCGTTGACGAGGTCATACAGCATCGCCTTTTGGTACACCGCGTCCTTTTCGTGGTCGTGGGTGGACTGCGCCTTGCCCATAAAGGTCTCAATCAGCGTGCCGAGGTCGGCGTGTTGCGCTTCCAGGGTCAGCGGGTAGGAGGACAGCGTGTCTTCCTGCACCGTGTCAATGTAAGTGGTCGTGCCCTGCGACACCGCGTAGATAAGCGCGATGCCGATAATGCCGATAGAGCCCGCAAACGAAGTGAGCGCCGTGCGCCCTTTTTTCGTAAACAGGTTTTTAAGCGACAGCCCGAACGACGTACCGAACGACATCGCCGGCATTTTCTTTTTGCCTTTCGGCGCGGTGTTCTCCTGCTGTGCCGCCGCTTCCGCCGCCAGTTCTTCCTCAGTCAGCGGCGCGGAATCGTCAATCACCCGCCCGTCAAGCATACGGATAATGCGGGTGGAATACTCGTTTGCCAAATCGGGGTTGTGCGTCACCATAATAACGAGACGGTCTTTGGCGATTTCTTTGAGGATATCCATAACCTGCTTGCTCGTCTCGGTATCGAGCGCGCCCGTCGGCTCATCCGCCAAAATGATGTCGGGGTTGTTGACAATCGCACGGGCAATGGCGACGCGCTGCATCTGACCGCCCGACATCTCCGCCGGTTTTTTCTTCATCTGGTCGGCAAGTCCCACGCGGATAAGCGCTTCTTTGGCGCGTTTTCTGCGCTCCGACTTTTTCACGCCCGACAGCGTGAGCGCCAGTTCCACGTTTTGGAGCACCGTCTGGTGCGGGATGAGGTTGTAGCTTTGGAACACAAAGCCGATGGAATGGTTGCGGTAAGCATCCCAATCGCGGTCTTTGAAATCTTTGGTGGAACGCCCGTTAATCTGCAAGTCGCCCGACGTGTATTGGTCGAGCCCACCGATAATGTTGAGAAGGGTGGTTTTGCCGCACCCGGACTGCCCGAGCACCGACACAAACTCGCTCTTGCGAAACTGCATATCCACCCCTTTGAGCGCCTGGACATTTTCGCCTCCGGCGGGATATACTTTGGTGATTTGTTTAAGTTCTAACATACCTGCGTCTCCTTTCGGATACTCTTTCTTCCTAATACATTACATTTTTTCATTATAATCGCCGCAAAAACCGCCGTCAAGACTTTTTGTATTTATTTTCTTTTTGTTCACAACTGCACGCCCGCGCACAACTTGACAGCACGGGACGAATGTGGTAAACTAAATGGGTTGAATTCCCGCTTTTACAAAGGAGGATATCGTATGAAACTACCCGAATTACACGACCGCCTGTTTGAGCTGTTGTGCACCATTGACGATATTGCCAAAAAAGAAAATGTCCGCTATTCCCTTGACAGCGGCACCGCGCTTGCCGCGGTTCGCGAAGGGGATTTTATCCCGTGGGACGACGACTTGGACATCAAGGTGCTGGCAGAGGATTATGAGGCGTTTAAGGCGGCTATGGTAAAAAACTTGCCGGAGCACCTGCATTTTGCCGAACCGCAAGAGCGCGGGTCCGCGTTTTACGACTTTATTGTGCGTATTTATGACGACCGCTATCCCATCCGCACGATTACGGAGGAAGAAAAATACTACAAAGACTTCGCCAACCACGTCGGTGCCGATGTGTTCATTTTGGCGAAAGCGCCGCAAACCGAAGCGGGTGCCAAACGAATGACCTTTGCCGTCAAACTGCTGTACGGGCTCGGTATGGCGCACCGTTACAAAGTGGATTTCAGTGAATACAAAGGCGCGCAAAAAGCGGCGGTCGCGGTGCTTGCCACGGTCGGAAAATTGTTCCCCGCCTCTTTTGTATACAAACGCTTCCAAAAACTCACGTTTAAGTATACCAACCTCAGCCACACCCCTTATCGGTTAAAAACCAACGTGCCGCTCCCCTATCTGCGCCCGTTGCCGGATGCCATCTTCACAAGCGGCGTCGCCACCTGCACCTTACGCGGTCGGGAATTCCCCGTCGCCAAAGATGTTGAGGGCGAAATGCGTTTATACTACGGCGACACGTGGCGTACCCCCATCAAGGACGGCGACTACATCCGCCATTTGGACGAAGCCGACCGCGAAATTGAAGAATAAGTTAGGAATGGCTATGAAAAAACTCGGAAAATCCATTTTGACGGATTCGATGTGGAGCATCGCCGGCATCGTGCTGATGAACGCGGTGGCACAGTTCCTCCTCTATCCGCTGTGGGACAAACAGTTGGGCAGCGAAGCCTACGGCAACATTTTGTACCTGCTGTCGCTGATGAATATCGTCGCGGTGTCGCTCGGAACGGCGACCAACTACGCCCGGATGTATAACAAGGGCGAGGACGTGAAAAACCGCACCTATCTGCTGGTGCTCGGCGGCGGCGCGGTACTGTTCGGCGCGGCGGCGATTCTCTGCCGCGGACTGCTCGCCCTTGACCTTGCGGATGCGGGACTGTTCGCGCTTCTTATCGGCTTCACGATGTGGCGGTTTTACGCCGACGTGGAATTCCGGCTGTCCCTCAACTACAAAGGCTATTTTCTCTACTATGTGCTCATCAGCATCGGCTACGTCGTCGGCGCGCTGTTGTTCCTGAAAACAGGCGCGTGGGTGCCGTCGCTGTTGTTCGGCGAAATCCTCGGCGTTTTGTTCGTGCTGTGGAAAGGGCGGGTGCTTCGCCCCGACGGCTTGCCGACCAAAGCGGAATGGGCGGACATCGGCTCGGCGATTGCCGCGCTGTTCGGCTCCAACCTCATCTCCAACCTCATCTTCAACGGCGACCGCCTGATTCTCAAAATGTTCATCGGCGGCACCGCCGTCACCACCTACTACCTCGCCTCCCTCATCGGCAAAACCGCCACCCTCGTCACCACCCCGCTCAACAGCGTGCTTATCGGCTATTTGATGCGGTACGAGGGCGGGCTCAAAAAACGCACCGTCGCCCTGCTCGCAGGCGGGTCGGCGGCGGTCTCCCTTGTCGGGATGGTCGGGTGCTTCGTCGCATCGGTGATTTTAATCCCGCTCCTTTACCCCGGCGAATACGAAGCGGTCAAGCCGTATTTGTGGCTCGGCAACCTCGCCCAAATCGTCTTTTTCGTGGGCAATATGCTCAACACCGCCCTGCTCCGCTTCGGCAAAAAGCAAGACCAACTGTACGTCAACGTGCTGTACGGCATCGCGTTTGCCCTGCTGTGTATCCCCGCCACCTATCTGTGGGGATTGTGGGGCTTTTGCATCGCCTACTTCGTCACCACCGCGGCGCGCCTTGTCTTTGCGCTGCTGTTGCTCCTTGTGCGCACCAACCACAAGCCGCAAGAAGCCTTGGACGATTGATTTTTTGCATACGAAAACTCCCACGCTCAGCTGAGCGTGGGAGTTTTTTGTTACTGCAAAAGGTGTGTTGAACCGATTTACGGGCCGATTTGAGGATTGATTTTTATGTCTTCGATTTGTTCAATTTGTTGGTTCTGGTTCTCTTGCCGGTTCTGTTCCATGGCGTCCACGTCCTCATTGTTCGGAATGGGGTGGTAGTCTCTCAAATCGGTAATCGGGTGGTTGCTGAGCAACAAGTCGTCTTTGGACACGTTGTTCTCCACTTCCGCCATCCGCACCGCTTCGTTAAGCACCCCTTTGAGTTTCGGGTCAACACCGTTTGTCATATCTTTGATGTACGCGGCATACAGCGCCTGCATCGTCGAGGTTTCCATATTGGCAAGCAAGGTGCGCACGCTGTCGTTTTCTTTTGCGGCATCCAGTATATCGCGGCGGAAGCTCTGTCTCGATTCCCGTGTTCTTTCCTGGGCATCGACGTCGGTTCCTTCAAGCGAACTTTCAATCTCTTTGTTCACCGCCGAATTCGTTTTCTTGCTGATACGGTCCATATCCCGTTCTTCCAGCGTGAGCTTTTTGTCCCGCTCTTTTTGTCTTTCATCGAACTCCTTCTCAAAATTTTTCAGCGCCGATTCAGGAGCTTTCTCCGCTTCCGCAAGCGGCTCCAATTCGGCCATCTCAATCGCCACGCCGGAACCGACTTTTTGGGCGTTGACGTCGTGTTTTTTCCACGACGGCTCCTCCGTCTTTTTCGCCGCGTCTTTCGCCGCTTTTTCCATCTCTTTCATAGAGGACGACTGTTTTGCGGCCTGCGGCGCGTTTTTGAATTCCTCGGCGACAAGCTCCGCCTCTTTTTTGTCCATCATCACGAAATCCGACGCGACGTTATCCACCGCCACCGCCGTTTTTTCCTGCTGATTTTGTTTTTCGACGGAATTCTCCTGCGATGCATGAACTTCCGCTTGCACCGCCGGTTTTTGCGTTGCCGCATTCTTTTGCCATTCGCCGCGGAGACGCCAACGCTCATCCTCGTAAATCGGCGTTTTGTCGATTTTGAATTTCGGCTTGGTTTTGCTGTAATCCACCGTGACCTTGAACATCTTGGAGTTGTCGTCTTTGCAGGTCAGATAGAACGTCTCTTTCGGCACCTTTTCGCCCGACGCGCGCAAAAGTTGCTTGGCGGCAACGTGTTCCAGCCACGCGTCGCCCTCTAACTTGTTGCCGGCGGCATCGCAAACGGTGGCAACATCCTGCACATTCTGCAAGTTTTTGCGTAATTCCATCGTAGCCATATCTACGTTCGGGCGTTTGAAATTGGGCACTTTTTTCATATCCTGAACGCCCTTAAACGCGCCGAACAAACGCTGCGGAGCATTCGCAATCCACTCGCGGCGCGCGCGAATATCGTCGAGGTCGATTCCCGCTTCGGCGGCAGCCTCATTGGCGGCTTTTTTCGCCATCCACTTATCGGTCAACTCGGCACGCACGTTATCGGAAAGCGGCGTTTTGTTAAGCGTAAACGTAGGCTGCGTTTTTCCGTATTCCACCGACAACTCGAACATTTTGGAAATATCGTCTTTGCAACGCAGGTAAAACGTCTCTTTCGGCACCTTTTCGCCTTTTTCGTATATGGTTTGTTTGGCACTCAAGAGAGACGTCCACATATCACCCCGAAACGGGTTGCCGTCTTTATCGCTCACAAACGTGATTTCTTGAACGGTTTTCAGCACCTTGTTCAGTTTGGCGGTAGACATAATATCCATACCGCGCTTTTCCATGCCGGGCGATTTTTTGAAGTCTTCGACCTCTTTCCACGCGGCAAAAAACCGGTCAACCGCCGATTCCCGCCGTGCTTTTTCCGCCGCCACTTTCTGCGCCGCCAACGCTTCCGTCGTTGCCGCCGCTATTCTGTCGCTCCATTCTCGTGCGGACAGCGGCTGTTTTCCCATCGTCATCGTCGGGGTTTTGCCGTCATAGGCGACGGTCATGGCAAACCGCACCGACTCGTTCTTATTACTTTGCAGATAGAAGGTGTCGTTTTGTACGGAGTTCCCGTCCAACGCATTCTGTTGCTTCGCAATAATCTGATTTTGCCAAGCCTCTTTGTCCAGCGGACGCCCGAGCTTGTCGTAAACGTTGACCTCGTCTTTCAGATTGGAAAGAAACCCAAAATAGAAGGAGGTGGCCGCCTCCCAGTTGACTTCTCTATCCTCCGGGTACATGGTCGCTTTAGATTTTTCAAAGGCATCAAACGCCTCTAAAATCTTCTCCGACGCTTCCTTCGGCTCTACCGCTTCCGCTTCCTTGGCTTTTTGCGGCTGTACCAAAATGATGTCCCGATCTTCCTCGGGAATCGGATTTTCGTTCATCGTCACAGAGGGGTTAAACTCGCCGTATTCCACCGTGGCCGCATACATTTCGCTTTCGTCCGCATGGCTATGCAGATAAAAAACATCGTTCGAGACATTCTCGCCGCTCCGTTTTTTCTGCTGTTGCTCGGCAATACGGTCTTGCCATTCATGCAAATCCAATCGATTGCCGTCTTTATCGTAGATGTCTGCCGCGTTTCCCATGACAGTAAGCATGGAGAAAAAAGGGTTGAAGGTATTCAATTCCTCTGCCCTGTCTTTGGGCAGTGTGTTTTGGATATTCTTAACCCCGTTCCAAGTGTTCACTAATTCTTTCGGCATAGTTAGTTCCTCCGTTTCGAGTCTCTGTCACTCATAATACCGCGTTTTGTAGGGTTTGGTTACGCGCGGCAAAAATTATTTCCACGCACCGGCGGCCAAAATCTTCCCATACGCCGCCGCGCGCGCTTTGGCGGCGGGCAAATCCATATCGGAATAGTTGCCGCATTCCACCGGTGTCGCGCCGGGAACGGCGCCCTCAAACGCGGCGGTAAACGTAAACAGGTCGCGCATAAGCGCCTCCACCTCGGGAAGCGCGGGCTCACCCGCCATAATGAGATAAAACCCCGTGCGGCATCCCATCGGTCCCCAGTAAATCACGCGGTCTTTCACGTCGGCACGGTTGCGGAGATAGGTCGCACCGATATGCTCTATGGTGTGTACCTCGCCCGTTCCCATCACCGGCTCAAAGTTCGGGCGGGTCAGGCGAATATCATACGTCGTCACCGGCGCACCGTTTGCCGTATCCTCGCGGCTGACATACACGCCGGGAAGCAATTTCGTGTGGTCTATCGTAAAACTCTTGATTTTTTCCATTCTTTTTCCGTCCCTTTTCCAGAAACTATCTCTATTGTAGCATTTTTCTCCGAAAAGTCAACAAAAACCCCGCTCACCGAGCGGGGTTTTTGAGGTAATTCTTATTTCTCGCCTTTAATCGCGGCTTGCGCGGCGGCAAGGCGCGCCAGCGGCACGCGGAACGGCGAGCAAGACACGTAGTCAAGCCCGATGTTGTGGCAGAACTCCACCGACGACGGGTCACCGCCATGTTCGCCGCAAACACCGAGTTTTAAGTCCGAACGGGTGGCGCGGCCGGCCTCCGCCGCCATTTTGACAAGCGAGCCCACGCCGGTCTGGTCAAGTTTTGCGAACGGGTCGGATTCGTAAATTTTCGCATCGTAGTACGAATTTAAGAACTTGCCCGCGTCGTCACGGCTGAAACCGAAGGTCATCTGGGTCAAGTCGTTCGTACCGAACGAGAAGAACTCCGCCTCTTTGGCAATCTCACCGGCGGTGAGCGCCGCACGCGGGATTTCAATCATCGTACCGACTTTGTAGGTCATCGTGCTTCCGGCGGCTTTAATGACCGCATCGGCGGTTTTCACCACCACGTCTTTGACGTATTTCAGCTCTTTCGCCTCACCGACGAGCGGAATCATAATTTCGGGCACGATGTTCCAGTCAGGATGCTCTTTGTTCACGGTGAGCGCCGCGTTAATCACCGCGGTCGTCTGCATCGCGGCGATTTCGGGGTACGTCACCGCCAAACGGCATCCGCGATGCCCCATCATCGGGTTAAACTCGTGCAAATCGGCAACGACGGCACGCAGGTCGTCCACGCTGATTTGCAGTTCGGACGCCAGTTCCGCCATATCCTCCTCTTTCTGCGGCACAAACTCGTGCAGCGGCGGGTCGAGGAAGCGGACGGTCATCGGACGGCCGGCAAGCACGCGGTACATCTCCTCAAAGTCGCCCTGTTGAAGCGGCAAAATCTCGTCAAGCGCCGCGGTGCGGGCTTCGGCGGTTTTCGCCACAATCATTTTGCGGATGGATTTGATGCGGTCTGCCTCAAAGAACATATGCTCCGTGCGGCAAAGACCGATGCCCTCCGCACCCAGTTCCACCGCTTTGGCGGCGTCGGTCGGGGTGTCGGCGTTGGTGCGCACTTTCAGGCGGCGGAACGAGTCCGCAAAGCCCATAATACGACCGAATTCGCCCGCGATGGTGGCTTCCACCGTCGGAATCACGCCATCGTAGATGTTGCCGGTCGAACCGTCAATGGAGAGGAAATCGCCCTCGCGGAAAGTTTTGCCCGCGAGCACAAAATATTTCTCGTCTTCGTGCATTTCAATGTCGCCGCAACCGGAAACACAGCATTTACCCATCCCGCGAGCAACCACCGCCGCATGGGACGTCATACCGCCGCGCACCGTCAAGATACCCTGCGCCGCTTTCATACCGGTAATATCTTCCGGCGAGGTTACAAGGCGCACCAAAAGCACCGCTTCACCGGGGTTGTTCCACGCTTCGGCATCGTCAGCGGTAAACACCACTTTGCCGCACGCCGCGCCGGGCGACGCGCCGAGGCCTTTGCCAATCGGGGTGGTGGCTTTC
>JAZRYM010000064.1:0-5144 GCA_045600765.1 Acutalibacteraceae bacterium
AAGCCGGTGCTGATGGGTATCCGTCCGGAAGACGTCCACGACGAGCCCCGCTACCTCGAATCCATGAAAGAGAACACCTGCTCTGCCGACGTCGAGGTTACCGAGCTGATGGGTGCGGAGACGTTCCTCTACCTCAACATCGAGGGCCTGAACTTCACCGCGCGCGTGGAGCCGACCTCCACCGCTCACCCGGGCGACACCATCGACATCGTGCTGGATGCTCCGAAAATCCACCTGTTCGATATCGACAGCGAAACCATCATCTGCAACTAATAGACATACAAAACCGCCTCTCCCGATTGGGAGAGGCGGTTTTTTTGTATGTGCGAAATTCCCACAAAGGGACGTCGAGGGCGCCGTCCCCTACACGCCCGCCGCGGGGTGGGTTCGCCGCCGTGGGTTGGGCGGGTTACGCCAGCACCGTTTCAAAAGCGAGGGTGGCGGCGGCGGGGTCGCGGTTGCAATACAGCGCATAAAACGCGGTGTTTTGCGCAATCGTTTCGATGGTGGGCAAGAGTTCTTGCAACGCATCCTCCCGTTCGGGGTGGTACGTCTGCTCCAACAAATGGGGTAAAAACGCCGCCGGATTTACGGGATGGATATGGTTTTCGGGGTGGCGGTACAGCCGACAAATCGCGGTCAGCGGCACCATTTTATTGGTGCCCATATGTTCTTTTCCGTTCCACGGCGTACCGCAAACGGTCACGGTACCGTCAATAACACGCAAAATCGGTTTGTCGCCGTTAATCACGAAACTGTCCGCAACGTGTTTCAGCCACAAGCGGGTGTGGGTGGTTTTTCCCGTGCCGGACGGCGCGGAAAAGATAACGGCACGATTGCCGACTGCCACGGCGGAACCGTGAAAAATCAGCGCATTGTAGCGCGGGAGCATCTCCGCAATTTTGCGGTAAACGGCGGTTTTTTCAAGCATTTCAGGCGTGACGGTGCCGATGTTCGTCCCCTCGCGCGCGGCTTGCTGTTCGACACGCAGGCGTTCCCGCTCTATATCTGCCGTCGAAACGGACACGGAAAAGTCGCTGTCCGCCGACGATACCACAAACGCTTTTGCAAAATCGCGGAAAGAGGCGAGCGGGTGTTCCACGCGAACGGTCAAGCCGGCGAGGGCAATTTTTGTTTCAAACATACGCTCAATCCTCGGTCAGCAATTCGTTTTGTTTCAACTTTTCGACAAAGGCAACGACTTCGCGGCGAATGGCATTCGGCTCGCCCTCATATTCCGCCGCAACGGCGGCAACGAGCGCATCGACGGTGGTGTCCCGCGTCAGCCGTTCAAGGAGAAATTCGCCGGTTTCGTTGACGTTCAGCACACCGCTGAACCGCGCGCCGGCATCCACCGGCACAAAGGTAATTTCGCCGCCGACGGTGATTTTGCGCATCGTGTATTTGAGTTTCATCATCGTTCCCCCGTTTGCATTCCGTTTTCTATCGGATAGTATACCATTTTTTGCGGGAGAAGTAAAGGTATTCGCGTAAATTTGTGCGGTTTCGCCATTCATAGGACAACCGCCGCGCCTCATACAGTAGGGTGAGGTGGGATTATGCGGGAGTTTACATGGGTGCCGCCAACGGCGGAAGTTTGCGCGCGAATGGGACGGGCGCTGTGTGCGCGGCATCCGCGTTTGGAGCGGTTTCCGATTGGGAAAAGCGCGTGTGGGCGGCCGATAGACGGGTTTTTGCTCGGGAGCGGCGCGCACGTTGTGCTCTTTTTAGCGGGCACACACGGACAAGAGTGGATGACGACGTTGCTCCTTTACCGTTTTATGGCGGACGTGTGCGCCCACGTGGAAAGCGGCGATGCCGCGTGTCGGATTGCAATCGGCAAGGCGATGCACGGGCGCAGTTTGCTGTTTGTGCCGGCGTTCAATCCGGACGGCATCGAAATTGCGCTGTCGGGTAGTAAGTCGGCAGGCGCGTTCGCCGACTCGGTGGCGCGCCTCGGCGGCGACCGACCGGGACTGTGGCAAGCGAATGCGCGCGGCGTAGACTTAAACCACAATTTCCGTGCGGGATGGGACGCGCTTCACGCGCTTGAACAAGCGCAAGGCATCGTGGCGCCGTCGCCACGGCGCTACGGCGGCATTTCGCCCGAAAGCGAGCCGGAGACAGCGGCGGTAGCGGCAGTTTGTCGGCGGGTGCGACCGGCACACGCACTGTCGCTTCATACGCAAGGGGAGGAACTCTACTGGCGCTACGGCACGCGCACGCCGGAGCGCGCACGGTTTATGGCGGAAGTGCTGGCGAAAGCATCGGGGTATGCGCTGTCCGAACCGCACGGGCTTGCGGTTGGCGGCGGGTTTAAGGATTGGTTTATCGAGGAATTCGGAAATCCCGCGTTTACGGTAGAGTGCGGAAAGGGAGAAAATCCGTTGCCGCTCGCTGATTTTTCGCCGATTTATGCGCAGTTACGGGAGATGTTGTTTTTAGCGGCAATTTTGTAGAAAAATTTTCAAAAAATGCGAAAAAATTTCAAAAAGATATAGGAAAATCGAAAACAATGTGGTATACTGATGATGTTATCTATCGTTGTCGTATAAAAGGAGTCAGAAGTCATGCAATCGTCATTGAAAAAGCAACTTGCCGTCGATGCCGCACACATTCGCTTGGACATCATCGAGGGCACGTTCCACGCCAAAAGCGGTCATCCCGGCGGCTCGCTGTCCATCACCGATACCCTCGCGTATCTGTATCGCTGTGTGCTTCGTGTTGACCCGAAAAACCCCAAATGGGCGGATCGTGACCGCCTTGTGCTCTCCAAAGGGCACACCGCGCCCGCGCTGTACGGTGCGCTGACGTTGCACGGTTTCTTCCCGAAAAGTGAAATTGCCCGCTTGCGCAAGCCGGACAGTTTTTTGCAGGGTCACCCCGATATGCAAAAAACGCCGGGTGTCGATATGTCCACCGGCTCGCTCGGTCAGGGTGTTTCCACCGCGGCGGGTATGGCGCTCGCCGGAAAATTGGACGGCAAGGACTACCACGTGTATGCCATTCTCGGTGACGGCGAGATTGAGGAAGGCCAAGTTTGGGAAACGGCGATGTTCGCCGCCGCCAAAAAGTTGGACAACCTCACCTTGTTTATCGACAACAACGACCTGCAAATCGACGGATGCTTGGAGGAAGTGAATTCCCCCTACCCGATTAAAGAAAAATTTGAGGCGTTCGGGTTTACGGTGTTTGAAGCGAACGGCCACGATTTTGATTCGTTGGACAAAGCGGTGACTGCCGCGCGCGCCGTCACCGGCAAACCCACTGCCATCATCCTGAAAACGGTGAAAGGCAAAGGGGTTTCCTTTATGGAAAATCAGGTGGGTTGGCACGGAAAAGCCACCAACGCCGAAGAATACGAATTGGCAATGGCAGAATTGAACGCGACGCTCGCCGCGTGTGAGGAGGCGTAATCATGGCAGATGTGATGAAAAAAGCCACCCGCGAAGGCTACGGCGACGCGCTGGTGGAACTCGGAAAAGAGCACGACGACATCGTCGTGATGGACGCCGACTTAGCGGGTGCCACCCGCACCGGCACCTTCAAAAAAGCCTTCCCCGACCGGTTCTTTAACGCCGGTATCGCCGAGGCGAATATGACCGGCGTGGCGGCGGGTCTCGCCTCGTGCGGAAAAACGGTGTTCATCTCCTCGTTTGCGATGTTTGCAACCGGCCGCGCGTATGAGCAAATCCGCAACTCGGTGGCGTATCCCCGCCTGAACGTCAAAGTGGCGGCGAGCCACGGCGGCATCTCCGTCGGCGGGGACGGCGCAACCCACCAATGCATTGAAGACCTCGGTTTGATGCGCGGCATTCCCGGTATGGCGGTCTTAAACCCCGCCGACTACTACGAGGCAAAAAAAGCGGTGAAAGCCGCTTATGAATGGGACGGGCCCGTGTACCTGCGGTTTGGCCGCTTGGCGGTGCCGGTCGTGTTCGACGAGGATTGTCCGTTTGAAATCGGCAAGGGTGTTGAGCTGAAAGGCGGTACCGACGTGACCGTGATTGCCACCGGCCTTATGGTGAAAGAAGCTCTGGAAGCGTACGATATGCTTAAAGCGGAGGGCATCTCCGCCCGCATTATCAATATGGCGACCATCAAACCGATTGACCGCGACATCATCGAAAAAGCCGCGCGCGAGACGGGCGCTATCGTGACTGCCGAGGAACATAGCATCCTGAACGGTCTCGGAAGCGCCGTCGCCGAAGTGGTGGCGGAAACGGTGCCCGTGCCGGTGGTGCGCGTGGGCGTGACCGACGTGTTCGGCAAATCCGGCCCGGCGACAGACTTGCTCAAAGAGTTTGGGTTGTCGGCGGAAAACATCGTGAAACACGTAAAACTCGCCCTCGAAAAGAAAGCCAACTAACCAAAAAGGAAATCCCGTTCCGCATTCGCGGAACGGGATTTTTTCGTCTGTTTTCGGTTAGGCGTGCAGCGCGGCATCCACCGCCGTCAGCACCGCGCCGATGCTGTCCCGAAACACAAGGGATGCGCGCGTGTCATACGGCGTTTCGCCTTTGTTGATAAGCACAATATCGCGCCCGCGGTAATACCGCAAAAAGGATGCGGCAGGATACACGGCAAGCGACGTTCCGCCGATAATGAGCAGGTCGGCGCGCTCAATCGCATTCACCGCGCCCGCCACCGTCGCTTCGTCAAGTCCCTCCTCATACAGCACGACGTTCGGGTGAACAAGCCCGCCGCACGACGCGCACCGCGGCACCCCCCCCGCCAGCGCTTTGCCCACCTCGGTCGGGAACTCCCGCCCGCAACGGTCACAATGGTGCCGATACACCGTGCCGTGCAGTTCAAATACGGTTTTAGAGCCTGCCGCTTGGTGTAGCCCGTCGATGTTTTGGGTCACCACAGCAGAAAGTCGCCCTTCGCGCTCCCACTTGGCAAGCGTGTTGTGCGCCGCATTCGGCGCGGCGGTTTGGCTCAAAAAATATTCGTGATAAAACTCGTAAAATGTCTCGGGATGGCGTTCAAAAAAGGTGTGCGACAAAATCGTTTCCGGCGACACGCCGTATTTGTTCGTCACGTTGTATAATCCGTCCTCACTGCGGTAATCTTTCAGTCCGCTTTCGGTGGATACGCCCGCGCCGCCGAAAAACACGGCGGATTTGGCGTTTTGTAAAAGC
>JAZRYM010000065.1:0-14461 GCA_045600765.1 Acutalibacteraceae bacterium
TACATCGGGCAAAGCGTGTGGGAAGTCAACAAAGCGCAGGCGGTTGCCAACGTCAAAGCGGCGTGTCCGTACGTGGAAAGCGCCTCCGTTTCTTCTTCCCTGCTCAACACCATTACGATTACCGTAAAAGAAACCACCATCGTCGGCGCAATGTATCACAACAGCGAATGGATTTTGGTGGGTAAAAACGGTCAAGCGGTCGATAAAATGAAAGTGGAAAGCGACGTGCCGCCTCGCCTGTTATATCTCAAAGGCGCCACCGCCACCGGCAAAGGACTCGGCAAACCGGCGATGGACGAGCGGTGCACCGAAATTCTCAAAAAATACCTCGCCGCCGCGGAAGAAAACGAGTTGACCGGCATTTGTGAACTCGACCTTTCGAACAAAGGCGATTTGAAACTGAACTGGAACAACCAAATCACTATTCTGCTCGGCAACGACAGCAATTTGAGTTACGAAATCGCCGTGGTGAAAACCAATTTGCCCTCCGTTCTTAAAAACAAAGGCAAGCAGGTACACGGCACGTTGGACGTCTCCTCTTATTCGGACGAAAACGCTACAAATCGTGTTATTTTTACCCCTGACAACTAAATAACAACTAAATATAGTAAAAAATTTTTGGGGAAAGCGACACTTTTTTCGCTTTCCCCATTGATTTTTTCAAAGACTTATGTTATTATAGGATTGTATAAATTTCTCATGTAAAAATCTTGAAAATACGAATTTGAAATTGGAGGATGTCTTATGGGCTTTCAGTTTGAAAATGATTTTGTCGATGGCGTTCAGATTAAAGTCGTCGGTGTCGGCGGCGGTGGCGGCAACGCCGTAAACCGTATGGCGGCAGTGGGTCTGCTCGGTGTGGAATTCATTTCCATCAACACCGACCGTCAGGCGCTCTACCTGTCCAAAGCCACTCAAAAAATCCAAATCGGCGATAAATTGACCAAAGGTCAAGGCGCCGGTTCCAATCCCGAAAAAGGTCAGCGCGCCGCTGAGGAGAGCCGCGATGAAATCATCGCCGCCCTCAAAGGCGCCGATATGGTCTTTATCACCGCCGGTATGGGCGGCGGCACCGGTACGGGCGCCGCTCCGGTCGTTGCGGAAATTGCCCGCGACCTCGGTATTCTCACCGTCGGTATCGTGACCAAACCGTTCGCGTTTGAAGGTCGCCGCCGTATGGAGCAGGCCGAAGCGGGTATCACCAACCTGCGTGAGCACGTGGATAGCCTCGTCGTTATCCCGAACGAACGGCTGAAAAGCGTTTCCGAAACCCGCATCACCCTCGCCAACGCCTTTGAGGCGGCGGACGACGTGCTTCGCCAGGGTGTGCAGAGCATTTCGCAGCTCATCAAAGTCCCCGGTCTTGTCAACCTCGACTTCGCCGACGTGACCACCGTGATGAAAGATGCCGGCTACGCCCACATGGGTATCGGTCGTGCGCAGGGCAAGGACAAAGCGGAAGAATCCGCCAAAGCCGCCATTTCGAGCCCGCTGCTCGAAACCTCGATTGACGGCGCGCACGGTGTTCTTATCAACATCACCGCGTCGCCGGACATCGACCTCGAAGATGTGGAACTCACCTCCTCCGCCATCCAAAAAGCCGCCCATCCGGATGCCTCTATCATTTGGGGTGCCGCGTTTGACGAGAATATGGAAGACGAGATTTGTGTGACCGTGATTGCCACCGGTTTTGATGCCGGTACACGCAGCACCACCTCCACCTCCTTCCCCTCCATCGTCGGCAGCGAAAGCGACGACTTGGAGCCCCCGTCGTTCGTCGCCGGCGGCACCGCGCAGGCGAATTCCGCCGCGGACGATGACGATTACATCGACATTATGTCCATCTTCAACAAGAAGAAAGACCAAGAATAAAAACGTCTACATAAGAACCCCGCCACCGTTGGTGGCGGGGTTCTTTCGATTATCGGTGGCGAAATTCTTTCGATTACAAAAAAACACCACCCGAGGGTGGTGTTTTTTGCTATGCCTGATTTTCTTATTTCATCACGCGGACGCGAAGCACGCCGTCAATGGCGTTCAGTTTTTCGATGCTCTCCTCTTTCGGCTCGTTCACGAGGTCGATGCAGCAGTACGCAAACTCTTTCTTCGAGCGGTCAACCATATTTTCGATATTGTTGCCGGTGGCGGTAAACACCGCGGAGATTTGCGACACCATACTCGGGATGTTCTTATGCAGCACACACACGCGATACGGGGTTACGCGCGGCTCTTTGCAATCCGGGTAGTTGACCGAGTGGGTGATGTTGCCGTTTTCGAGGTAGTCGATAAGTTCCTCCGCCGCCATCACCGCGCAGTTGTCTTCGCTTTCCGGAGTGGATGCGCCGAGGTGCGGAATCGCCACCACGTTTTCCACACCGAGCACCGCGTCAGACGGGAAGTCCACCACGTAGCGGGCAACTTTGCCGGAAGCGAGCGCCTCTTTGATGCTGTCCGCATCGACGAGGTCGCCGCGAGCGAAGTTCAAAATACGCACGCCGTCTTTCATCTTCGCGATGGTGTCGCGGTTGATAAACCCGCGGGTCGCATCGTTCAGCGGCACGTGAACGGAGATATAATCGCATTTCTCGTAAATTTCGTCGTTGTTCGCGGCGTGGTGCACGTCGGGCGACAAGTTCCACGCGGCATTAACCGACAGGAACGGGTCAATACCGTACACTTCCATACCGAGCGCAATCGCGGCGTTGGCAACCAAGCCGCCAATCGCGCCGAGACCGATGATACCGAGCTTTTTGCCCTTAATTTCCGGGCCGACAAACTGGCTCTTACCTTTTTCGACCAGTTTGCCCACCGCGTCGCCCTCACCTTTGAGGGTCTGCACCCAGGTCATCGCCGCCGCCACGTTGCGGGAGGAGATGAGAAGTCCGAGAAGCACAAGCTCTTTCACCGCGTTGGCGTTGGCACCCGGCGTGTTGAACACGACGATGCCCTGCTCAGCGCATTTGTCGAGCGGAATGTTGTTGACACCGGCACCGGCGCGCGCCACGGCGAGCAGGCTTTCCGGCAACTCCATCTCGTGCATCGACGCGGAGCGGACGAGGATGCCCACGGGCGCCGCGACGTCTTCGCCGATGGTGTAGGTGTTTTTATCGAACAAATCGGTGCCGCAAGCGGCGATTTTGTTCAGCGTTTTGATTTGCATAACGGTTCCTTCTTTCTTTTAGAAAAATCGGCGGGACAATGGTTGCCCCGCCGAAATTGTGTGCAATTAGGCGTTGCGCTCCTCGAACTGGCACATAAACCAGACGAGTTCAATCAAGCCCTCAATCGGCATGGCGTTGTACATCGACGCGCGCATACCACCCACCGAACGGTGACCTTTCAGGTTCACAAAGCCGGCGGCCTCCGCCTCTTTGATGAATTTGGCATCGAGGTCTTTGTTGCCGGTCACGAACGGCGCGTTCATCAGCGACTGATACTCTTTGGCGACCGTCGGGTTAAAGAGGTTCGAGTCGTTCAGGAAGTCATAGAGCACTTTCGCTTTATGGCGGTTGGCTTTCGCCATTTTTTCAAGACCGCCGATATCGTTTTTAATCCATTCAAGCACCAGTTTCGCGATATAGATGCTGTAACACGGCGGGGTGTTGAACATCGAATCGGCATCGGCGTGAATTTGATAGTTGAACATGGTCGGGGTGAGTTCCATCGCGTTGCCGATGAGGTCGTCACGCACGATAACCACGGTAAGACCCGCCGGGCCCATATTTTTCTGCGCACCGGCATACAAAAGACCGAAGCGGCTGACATCCAGCGGTTCGGAGAGGGCGCAAGAGGAAATATCCGCGACCAGCGGCACGTTGCCGGTGTCGGGAATCTCGTGATACGCGGTGCCGTAGATGGTGTTGTTCATGCAGATGTGCACGTAGTCGGCATCCGGGTCAAACATCGACGCATCCAGTTTCGGGATGTAGTTGAAGGTTTTGTCCTCGGAGCTGGCAACCACACGCGCCGCGCCGTAACGCGCCGCTTCTTTGTAGGCTTTTTTCGCCCATTGACCGGTGATGACGTAATCCGCTTTTTTGTTGCGGTTCATCAGGTTCATCGGGACCATCGCGAACTGAGAAGACGCGCCGCCCTGCAAAAACAGTACCTTGTAGTTGTCGGGAATGTTCATCACTTCGCGGAGAAGCGCTTCACATTCTTTGATGATGTCGTCGTACACCTTCGATCGGTGCGACATCTCCAAGACGGACTGACCGCAACCGCGATAATCCATCATCTCTTCAGCCGCAATTTTCAGCACGCTCTCCGGAAGGATCGACGGGCCGGCGGAGAAATTGTACACTCTTCCCATTGTTCGTAGCCTCCTTATAAAATGCTCGCCCGCGGGCGAGGATATTTGAACAGTACTATTTTACTCTTTTTTCCTATCATAGTCAAAGTCCTGTCGGACAAAATGTTTGCACAAATCGGCGGAGTTCCCGCCAAAAAAGACGATTTTACCGTTTTTTCGAAAATAATCCGCCCGACCGCATCCGACTTTGGCACGCGACACTCATCACAAGCCCCATACCGAGGTAAAGGGTCGCCACCGAACTGCCGCCGGCGGAAAAGAACGGAAGCGTGATGCCCACCACGGGAAGCACACGCAACACCATCCCGAGGTTGATAAGCGACTGCGCGGCAAGGAGCGCCGCCATACCGCTGCAAATGAGCAACCCCTTAAAATCGGCGGCGGTTTTCGCGTTGTGAAGCACGCGCAAAATAATGCACAACAACAAAATCAGCAACAGCGCACCGCCGAGGAAACCGAATTCTTCACCCGCCACGGTGAAAATAAAGTCGTTGTTACGGGCGAACAAGTCGGTGTTTTCCCCTTTGAGAAGTCCCAGTCCCCAAAGCCGACCCGACCCGATAGCGGAAAGTCCGTGCGCTTGTTGCCAACCCTCCGTTTGGGCGTATTCCTCCACTTTGAAAAGGGACAACACCCGCGCCTGCTTTTGCTCATCCAAATGCGGCCACAAAAGCGGCACCGCCACCGCCACCGCACCGAGCGCGGCGGCAAAATAACCGAGATGAAGTCCCGCGGCAAACAACATCGCCGCAAAGATAAACGCGAACACAAGCGCCGTGCCGTCGTCACCCTGCAAGAAGATAAGCCCGCAAGCAAACCCGCCGTGCAGACACAGCATAAGCAACGTAAGCGGGCGGTTGATGGTTTCTTTTACCTTGTCGAGATGGGTCGCAAAGGAGAGAATAAAGGCGATTTTTAAGAGTTCCGACGGCTGAAAAGTGAGCCGCGGATTGGATACCGGAAAGCCGAGCCACGCGGTATCGTCCGTACCGGAGACGTTGAGCCCGAGCGGCGTAAAGGTAAGCAGAACAAGAAACACCGCGATACCCGCCCACACGTACCACAGCGAACAAAGGTCGTGGTAATCGATGCGGGACATCAAAAAGGCGAGGCAAAGTCCCACCGCCGAGGCGATAAATTGCACAAGATAGCCGGCTCTTCCCGTTCCCGCGCCGACCGCCGCGGAGTAGACGAGCAGGCACCCATACACCGAGGCACAAAGGCACAAAACCCAAAGGGTCATATCCACGTCGCCGAAAAAGGCACGCCATTTTCCGCGTTTTTTCTCCCGATGCAGCACCGTCTCGCCTCCTTTTTTAGATAATTCCCATTTCTTTCGCCATTATATCGTTAATTTCTTATAAAATCAAGAGTTTAGGGCTACCATTTTCGAAAAAGATGTGTTATACTATGTGTATCTGTGTGAAACGGAGGTGGACAACGTGGCAACCTATCGCTCTTCTTCCCCCGCCGAAACGGAAGCGCTCGGCGAACGATTGGCAAAAACGGTCAAAGGCGGCACCGTCGTGGCGCTTTACGGCGGGATGGGTATGGGCAAAACCGTGTTTGTGCGCGGGTTGGCAAAAGTGCTGTCACCGCACGCCGAGGTGCAAAGTCCCACCTTCGCCCTTGTCAACGAATATCCCGGCAACCCGCCGCTCGTCCACTTCGATATGTACCGTGTGAGCAGTTGGGACGATTTATACGTCTCCGGCTTTTGGGATTATCTGGATGCCGGCGCGGTGGTCGTGACCGAGTGGAGCGAAAACATCGAATCCGCCCTGCCCGACAACACCGTGCGGGTGCGATTCACCCGCGACGGCGAAAACGAACGAACGCTTGAAACGGAGGCGGTATTATGAAAATCCTGTCGCTTGAAACGTCGGCACGCGCGGCATCTTGCTGTGTCTCTGACGAAACCGCCGTCCTCTCGCGCGCCGCGGTGAACGCGGGTCTCACCCACAGCCGCACGCTGATGCCGATGGTAAATGCCACCCTCGCCGCCGCCGATTTGACCGCGAACGACGTGGATGCGGTCGCCGTGGCGGTCGGGCCGGGCTCGTTTACCGGTATTCGCATCGGGGTTGCCACCGCCAAAGGGCTGGCGTTTCCGAACAACCTGCCCTGCGTCGCCGTCTCCACCCTCGAAGCGATGGCGTACCGCCTTTTGGGACTTCCGCTTTGCGGGCGGGTGTGCGCCGTGATGGATGCGCGGTGCAAACAAGTATATACCGCGACGTTTTTCATCGAAAACGGCGTGCTTACGCGCGAAACGCCCGACGAGGCGCTGGCGATGGACGACCTGTTTGCGCGGCTGAAAACCGCCGACACGCCGGTGTATCTCCTCGGCGACGGCGCGAAACTGTGCTTTGAAGCGGGACGTGAAATCGTGCCGCAACTGACCCTTATCCCCGAACCGTTGCAGTCGCAAGATGCGGTGGGCGTTGCCGCCGTTGCCGCAAAGGAACTTGCCGCCGGCAACACGGTGAGCGGGGAGGCGCTGTTGCCCGCCTACCTGCGCTTGCCGCAGGCGGAGCGCGAATTGAAAGCGAAGCAGGACGCGCAAAATGGATAAACAGACAAACCTTGTGAAATCCGGCGTGCCCGCCCTGCTCACTTGGTACGAGCAGATGCGCCGCCCGCTCCCTTTTCGGGAGAATCCCACGCCCTACCGCGTGTGGATATCGGAAATTATGTTGCAACAAACCCGCATTGAAGCGGTGCTCCCGCATTTTGCCGCGTTTATGGCGGCATTCCCCACCGTTGCCGCGCTGGCGGATGCCGACGACGAGCGGTTGCTCAAACTGTGGGAGGGGCTCGGCTATTACAGCCGCGCGCGCAACCTGAAATCCGCCGCTATCGAAATTTGCAAGACCTACGGCGGCGTTCTTCCCGCCGATTTTGATAAACTCCGCGCCCTGCCCGGCATCGGCGATTACACCGCCGGCGCCATTGCCTCGATTGCGTACGGGTTGCCCGTCCCCGCGGTGGACGGCAATGTGCTCCGCGTGTTTTCCCGCCTTTTGTGCTACGACGTGGACGTGCTGTCTGCCAAAGGACGGCGCGAACTGACCGAAGCGGTCAAAACGGTGCTCCCGCCTGATACGCCCGGTGCGTTTAACGAAGCGGTAATGGAACTCGGCGAGACGGTGTGTCTGCCGAACACCGCGCCGCTGTGTGACGGTTGCCCGCTCGCACCCGTGTGCGGTGCACACAAAGCGGGCCGCGAAACCGACTTCCCCGTGCGCGTGAAGAAAACCGCCCGTCGGGTGGAACAGCGCACCGTGTTGGTCGCCGTAAAAGCCGGCAAAGTGCTCGTCTGCAAACGGCCCGACCGCGGACTTCTTGCCGGACTGTACGAACTGCCGAACGTCGAGGGCGCGTGTAGCGCGAAAGACCTCGCCGCCACATTCGGGCTGACCCTTGAAAGCGAACCGCAACCGCTCCCCGCCGCGAAACACCTCTTTTCCCACGTGGAATGGCAACTTTCCGGCTACGCCGTCGCCGTTTCGGGTAACGCGCCCGCAAACGGGCGGTTTGTGACGGCGGACGAACTCAAAAACGAAACCGCGCTCCCGAGCGCGTTTCAGGTTTACGGGAAACGCATTCCCGCACTATTGGAGGAAACACTATGAGCGAAAAAATCGCCCTTGTCACCGGCGCGTCCGGCGGCATAGGACAAGCCATCGCCCGCCGCTTAGCGCGCGACGGCTTCGCGCTATGCCTGCATTACTACAAAAACGAGCAAGCCGCCCGCGCACTGTGCGACGAACTGCAAGCGCAAGGGGTACGCGCCATCGCGGTTGCCGCCGACCTCGCAAACGAGGCGCAGGCGACGGCGCTTGTGGCGGAATGTGAAGCAAAGCTCGGCGAAGTGGACGTGCTCGTCAACAACGCGGGCATCTCAAAGCAGGGACTTTTGACCGACCTTTCCGCCGACGAATGGCAACAACTGTTCGGTGTGCACGTGGACGGCGCGTTTTACCTCGCCCGCGCGGTACTCCCCGCCATGATTCGCAAAAAGGCGGGTCGGGTTATCCAAATTTCCTCGATGTGGGGCATTTCGGGCGGGTCGTGCGAGGTGGCGTATTCCGCCGCCAAAGCCGCTCTTATCGGCTTCACCAAAGCGCTCGCCAAAGAGGTTGGCCCGTCGGGCATCACGGTCAACTGCGTGGCACCCGGTGTCATCGACACGCCGATGAACGCCCATCTCGGCGCGAACGACCTTGCCGCTCTCGCGGAGGAAACGCCGCTTTGCCGTATCGGCACACCCGCCGACGTGGCGAACGCCGTCGCCTTTTTCGCGGGGGAACAAAGCGCGTTTGTAACGGGACAGGTGCTCGCCGTGGACGGCGGCATTACCGTTTGACACACGCAACCGACTATCGAAAAGATAAAAACGTATATAAGTGAGGACACAACATGGCTGAAAAGAAAAAGCAAAATTACGACAACGACAGTATCCAGTCGCTGAAAGGCGCCGACCGCGTGCGCAAACGCCCGGCGGTTATTTTCGGCTCGGACGGGCTTGAGGGTTGCCAGCACGCCGTTTTTGAAATTCTCTCCAACTCCATTGACGAGGCGCGCGAGGGATACGGTAAAAAAATCGTGCTCACCCGCTTTGACGACAACTCGTTTGAGGTCAAAGATATGGGTCGCGGCATCCCGCTCGACTACAACCCGAAAGAGGAGCGGTTCAACTGGGAACTGATTTTCTGCGAGATGTACGCGGGCGGCAAATACAACACCAACGCCGGCGAGAACTATGAGTTTTCGCTCGGGTTAAACGGACTCGGCGCGTGCGCCACGCAGTATTCGTCCGAATATATGGACGTGGAAGTGCACCGCGACGGCACACGCTACACCCTGCATTTTGAGCACGGCGAGAATATCGGCGGACTGCAAAAAGAGCCGTATGCCAAAAAAGACACCGGCTCCACCATTCGCTGGAAGCCCGACTTGCAGGTGTTTACCGACATCAACGTGCCGAAAGAGTATTTTGAAGACGTGCTCAAACGGCAAGCGGTGGTCAATCCGAAAGTAACCTTTGTGCTCCGTTGGCAAAACGGGCGCGAATTTGAGACGACCGAATACCTCTACGACAAAGGTATCGAAGATTACGTCGGCGAAATCGTGGGCGAGCAGGCGATGACCGAAACGCAATGCTGGGCGGCGGAACGCCGCGGCCGCGACCGCGCCGACAAAGAGGATTACAAAGTCAAATTTGAGGTCGCGCTCTGCTTCTCGAACCGCGTCAACAAGTTGGAATACTACCACAATTCCAGTTGGCTCGCGCACGGCGGCGCACCCGAAAAAGCGGTCAAATCCGCGTTCGTGTCGCAAATCGACGCCTACCTGCGGCAAAACAGCCGCTACAACAAAAACGAGAGCAAAATCACCTTCCAGGACGTGCAGGATTGCCTCGTGTTCGTCTCCTCCTCCTTCTCCACCCAAACGTCGTACGAGAACCAGACGAAACTGTCCATCACCAACAAGTTTATTCAAGAGGCGATGACCGATTTCCTGCGGCAAAACCTCGAAATTTATTTCCTTGAAAACAAGGCGGATGCGGACAAAATCGCCAACCAGGTGCTTGTCAACAAGCGCTCGCGCGAAAAGGCGGAAAGCACCCGCATCGACATCAAAAAGAAACTGCAATCGGGCAACGACCTTACCTCGCGCGTCGCCAACTTCGTCGATTGCCGCTCCCGCGATGTCGCCGAACGCGAACTGTTCATCGTGGAGGGTAAATCCGCTATGGGCGCGTGCATTCAGGCGCGCAACCCCGATTTCCAAGCGGTCATTCCCGTGCGCGGTAAAATCCTCAACTGCCTCAAAGCGGAATACGACAAAATTTTCAAGAGCGACATCATCGTGGACTTGCTCAAAGTGCTCGGCTGCGGCGTGGAGGTCAAGAGCAAAGCGAACAAAAACCTCGCCACCTTCGACTTGTCGCTGCTCCGCTTCTCCAAAATCATTTTGTGTACCGATGCCGACGTAGACGGCTTCCAAATCCGTACGCTGATTCTCACCATGCTCTATCGGCTGACACCCACCCTCATCGAACAGGGGTACGTCTACATCGCCGAAACCCCGCTGTACGAAATCACCACGAAAGATGCCACCTATTTCGCTTACAACGACCGCGAAAAAGCGGAGTTCCTCGAAGAAATCGGCGACAAAAAATACACCATTCAGCGTTCCAAGGGACTTGGTGAAAACGACGCGGAAATGATGTCGCTGACGACGATGAACCCGCCCACGCGCCGCCTGATTCGGGTGGAACCGACCGATGCGCAGGAAACCGCCGCGATGTTTGACACCCTGCTCGGCGACAATTTGGCCGAGCGCAAAGAGATGATTGCCAAAACGGGCGGCGACTATCTCGATATGCTGGATTTGAGTTAAGGAGGGAAGAACGATGGCAAAGAAAACACCAAAAAAACAAACCACGCTTGAAACGCTTCCCGCAAACGTCCGCATTTCCGGCGCGGGACTGCTTGAACACGAAACAGTCACCGACACCCTCAAAAACAACTATATGCCTTACGCGATGAGCGTCATCTTGTCGCGCGCCATCCCCGAAATCGACGGGTTTAAGCCCTCCCACCGCAAATTGCTGTATACGATGTATAAGCAAGGGCTTCTGACCGGCGCGCGCACCAAATCCGCCAACATCGTCGGCGCGACGATGAAACTCAATCCCCACGGCGATGCCGCTATTTACGACACGATGGTGCGCCTTTCGGTCGGGCACGAAGCGCTCTTGCACCCGTTTGTCGATTCCAAGGGTAACTTCGGTAAATTCTATTCCACCAATATGGAATACGCCGCCTACCGTTACACGGAGGCGAAACTCGCGCCTATCGCGTCGGAACTGTTTTGCGACATCGACAAAGACACGGTGGATTTCGTCGACAACTACGACTCCACCACCACCGAGCCGACCTTGTTCCCCGTGACTTTCCCGTCCATTCTCGTCAACAACAACTTGGGCATCGCGGTCGGTATGGCGAGCCAAATTTGCTCCTTTAACCTCGCCGAGGTGTGCGAAACGGCGATTGCGCTGATGAAAAACCCCGACCACGACCTGCTCGAAACGATGCCCGCACCCGATTTTCCGGGCGGCGGCACCCTCATTTACAATCCCGCGGACATGGCGGAGATTTACAACACCGGTCGCGGCAGTTTCCGCGTGCGTTCCAACTACACCTACGACAAAGCGAACAACTGCATCGACGTCACCGAAATCCCCTATACCACCAACCTCGAAGCGATTATCGCCAAGGTGACCGACCTCGTGAAAGTGGGAAAAATCAAGGAAATCAACGATATCCGCAACGAGACGGGTAAAGAGGGTCTTAAAATCACCATCGACCTGAAACGCGGTGTTGACCCCGAAAAACTGATGGCGCGTCTGTTCGCCCTCACCCCGTTTGAGGACAGTTTTTCCTGCAACTTCAACGTGCTGGTCGGCGGTATGCCGCAAGTGCTCGGCGTGCGCGCCCTGCTCGACGAATGGACGGCGTTCCGCACCGAATGTGTCCGCCGCCGTACCTATTTCGACCTCTCCCGCGCAAAAGAAAAATTGCACCTGCTCAAAGGGTTGCAAAAAATCCTGCTCGACATCGACAAAGCGGTGCAAATCGTCCGCGCCACCGAGGAGGAAAGCGAGGTCGTCCCGAATTTAATGATTGGCTTCGGCATCGACCAAACGCAGGCGGAATACGTCGCGGAAATCAAGTTGCGCCACTTTAACCGCGAATACATCTTAAAACGTCTCGGCGATATTGAAGAACTGGAAAAGAACATCGCCGATATGGAAGATATTTTGGGAAGCCGCACCCGCGTGCGCAACATCATCATCGACGAACTCAAACGGGTGGCGAAAAAATACGGGCAACCCCGCCGCACGCAACTGCTTTACGCCACCGACGTGCAGGAGTTGCAGGCGGATGCCGCCGAGGAAATCGACGCTTATCCCTGCACGCTGTTCTTCACGAAAGAGGGCTATTTCAAGAAAATCCAACCCAATTCGCTCCGTATGAGCAGCGAGCATAAGTTCAAAGAAAATGACCGGATGCTCGTCACGGTGGAAGCCACCAACGCGCACGAACTCCTCTTTTTCTCGAACGGCGCGTCCTGCTACAAGGCGCACGCCTACGACTTCGCCGACACCAAGGCGAGCGTGATGGGCGATTTCGTCGCCACGAAACTGAGCTTTGACGCGGGCGAAACCGCCATCCATATGGTCGCCACCACCGATTTTTCCGGCTACCTCTTGTTCTTCTTTGAAAACGGCAAGGTCGCCAAAGTCCCGCTGTCCGCCTACGACACCAAATCCAACCGCAAAAAACTCGTCGGCGCATACAGCGATAAATCCCCGCTTGTGGCGATTTACCACATCAAAGAGGACGGCGAATTCTTGCTCTCCTCCACCGCCGGTCGCCGCCTGCTTCTCCACACCGGCGCGCTTTCGCCCAAAACCACCCGCAACACGCAGGGTGTGCAGGTAATGACCCTTAAAGGCGCGCACCGCGTGGATGCCGTCGTCCCGTTTGCGGAGGGAATGCTCGCAAAACCCGCTCGCTACCGCACGAAAAACATCCCCGCCGCCGGTGCGACCCTTGCCGCCGAAGACGTCGGCGAGCAGTTGACTTTTTGACGAGTCGTAACCGGTTGCCGCGCCGATTTTCGGAAAAATGAAAATTTTTCTTGCTTTTTTCGGTTTTGTGTGGTATGCTATATGAGCATTTGCAAAGAAATGTAAAATTTTACGGCAAATTTGCCGCTTTGGAGGATATGTATTATGTCTTGGCTTGGTTATCTTACCGGCGCGATTTTGATTTTAGCGTCGCTTCTCATCATCGTGGTCATTCTGTTGCAACAGGGCCGTCAATCCAACCTCGGTGCCATTTCCGGTGCCGCCGACTCCATCTTCGATAAGGGTCGTGCGCGCACGATTGACGCGATGCTCGGTCGCTGGACGAAATTCATCGCCATCGGCTTCTTCGTGCTGTGCTTCGCCGGAATGCTCCTGACCAAATTCGTGTTTTGATATGAGTAGTATGGATTTGTGGACTCTCGCGGTGGAAACCGGCGACACCATTCGTAAAGGCCCGATTATTGCCGTTATCGCGGCGGTGGTCGTGCTCGTCGCCCTGTTCGTCTTGCCCAAAGTGTTCAAGAAGAACGACACCGACCCGAAAGAGTAATAGGAACGAAAAACCCGCATCATCGTTTGGATGATGCGGGTTTTTTGTTTTAGCGGGTTTTATAAAACTTATCCAACTCCCATTTGACGGGATTTTCGTCGATATATTGCCAAACTTTTTGATATTCGACATCATTGCGTATAACACGGTCATACGAGCGTGGTTGCCAAATGTTTTCGCCATACTCTTTATCGCAAAATCGCTTAAATGTTGAAACAAATCGAGAGATGATAGAATTCCGTGTAGGGACCGGCGTCCTCGACGGTCCATACTCGTCCGTAGTACATAAAATCCGTATCAGCAGATGAATGTGGTTTGGCATAATTACGTATTTGTCGACGGATATATCTTTGTAAAATTCGTTCATCGCTTGTATCTGTTTTTCTGCGACCTTGCCATACTTCGTCAAAATCGGTTGCGGACCGTCGAGGACGCCGGTCCCTACACCTAATTTGGATAATAAACATTGCCCGTTCTTCGTGCAAATGGTGATAAAATAAGAACCCGGCGCGTTGTAATCAAATCCTTGAAGCCGTGTCCGTTTTCTTTCTCGTCTGTCCATACGCCGTTCGCCCTATTCTTCCACAATATACGGCGCGACGGCATCGAGAAGCGGCGAGCCAAGGGTCACGGTCATACGCAATCCCTCCGCCACGTATTCTTCGCTTTCCACCGCGCCATCCTTGCGGCATTTTCCGGCAAGCGCGCCCTCTTTGAACGGCAAAAGCAACGTCACACGCCGCCGATCGGGCGGCAATGCCGCCGCGACCGCTTCCAACAGCGTGTCCACACCCTCGCCCGTTTTGGCGCTGATGCACACCGTCTGTGCATCGGTGTGCGGATACGGCGGAAGCGCCTTATCGCACTTGTTGAGCACGGCAATCATCGGCTTGTCGCCGCACCCGAGTTCTTCGAGCAGCGCCTTGGTCACGGC
>JAZRYM010000066.1:0-18309 GCA_045600765.1 Acutalibacteraceae bacterium
TCCTCGCCGCCCACCGTCAGCACCGCGCTCGCAATGGTGTATTTTGCTTTGGAACCGCCGAGATAAATGCGGTCTGCCGCCGCGGTCGGCGTGAATTTCGCGGTCTGGGAGTCGTTCGTCCCCGCCACGAAACTCGCCACGGTAGCCACTTTTTCCGTGCCGTTATACAAGCGAACTTCCAACGCCGTCGTCACGTTCACCGTGAGCGTATATTCCGTGCCGACAACAAAGTCCACTTCCTGATACAGCGCTTTCGTGCTTTGGCTGCCGTTGGTAATCGTAAACGAACCGGCGGTCAAAGTCGAATTAGTTTTGTCAATACCGCCGTCTATCCAGCCGAAATCGTTCGCTTCCATATCGGTCACTTGGAAATCGCCGTTCGCAAGCAGGTTGTTCGAGATGGTGGTCGGTTCTTTGCTCGCCTCGCGGTAAGCATAGACCTTAAACGTGGTCGCGCTGATGGTGGGCGCGCCCTCGCCGCAAAGCCCGAAAACAAACGAAGTATCCACCGGGGTTGCCAAGCTCGTAATATCCACTTCAACAGTCGCGTTGCCGGTCGCCGGGGAACTCCACACATTGGTGCTCGTTGCGGGGTCATAGATACACCATTCCGCGTATCCGTTTTCGTCGTAGGTGGCATCATACTCGATTTTGTACTTGTCGGAGACACCGTTGGCGGACAGTTCACCCGCGATTGCCGCTTGCCAGTCTGTATTCGGGACAGGCGCAAACTCGCCGGCGGAGTCAAAGTCCACCACGCTCGATGTAATCGAGCCTTCGTAGACCAGTTGCCAATCGGGTTCTGCCGAAACAATCACGCCGGTGAACAGCAAGGTGCTGACCAGCAACGTGAGCGCCAGAAAAACAGACCCGATTTTGAAGATGTTTTTCATAAGATTTCGTTCCTTTCTAGTGATTTAATAGGTGCAATTATCATAACATAATCCCCGCGGTTTGTCTACCGTTTTAGAAAAGATTTTACGTATTTCTTGTGGAAAGTCCTTGAAAAAAGCGCTGTTTTTGACAAATCGGCGGGGTGTTGGGGTTTTTGTATTTAATATCCGTCGGCGAAGCCCACACCTTACTTATTCACTATTACTTATTACTTTCCAAAAATCGACTGCTTTGTTTTTAGTGAAAAGTGAAGAGTGAAGAGGTAAAAAGTAAAAAGAGGCACGCCGTTTCACGGCATACCTCTTTTTTGTGATTGGACTACGAAAAAGCACAATTTAATATCCGTCGGCGAAGCCGACACCTTACTTATTCACTATTCACTGTTACTTATTACTTTCCAAAAATCGACACATTGATTTTAGTGAAAAGTGGAGAGTGAAGAGGTAAAAAGTAAAAATAGACAAACCTCTGTCGAGGCTTGTCGATTTTTGGTGGGAGCGGGTGGATTCGAACCACCGAAGTCACTGACAACAGATTTACAGTCTGCCCCCTTTGGCCACTCGGGAACACTCCCCTGTTCGTTTTGCAACGTCAATAACTATACCACGGGCAAACAAAAATGTCAAGAAAAAAATCAAAGTTCTTTTGAAATTTCTGAAATTGTTTCCCGTTTCCCGTGATTTTACCCGTCCCTATCTTCTTTTTCGCAAGACACCGACAACGTGTTGCCGTCGGTTGTGACGGTCACCGTGCCCCGCCGGTCGGTGCGGTACACCGTCGCACCCACCGCCGAAAGACGGCCAAGTGCACTCGCGTGCGGGTGACCGTAATCGTTATACAGTCCGCAGGAAATGACCGCTATCCGCGGTGACACCGCCTCCAAAAAATTCCGACTGCTCGACGCACCCGAACCGTGATGCGCCACTTTTAGCACGTCCGCCGCAAGTCCGTCGTCCCGTTGGAGCAGGGTCGTCTCCTCCTTTTCGGTCATATCTCCGCAAAAGAGGAAGGACACGTCGCCATACTCCACCCGCACGCACAAAGAGAGGTCGTTTTCGTCCTCCGCCGCGGTCGCAAGCGGACCGAGCACCGTCGCGGAAAGCGCCCCAAACGAAAAGGTATCGTCGGCGTGCGGAGTAACGCTGCGAATGTGTTTTTCGGCAAGCGCGTTGATGGTTTGGTCGTAATAGTCGCCCGCACCTTCCTGCTCCGGCATCAGCACGCGCCGGACGTCCAAACGCCGTAACACGGCGGGCAACCCGCCGATATGGTCGGCGTGCGGATGGCTGACAAGCACGGCATCAAGCGTTGTCACGCCGTAAGCGGAAAGCAGTTCACACGGAAGTGTCGGTTGTTCCGTCGTTCCCGCGTCAATCAGCACCGCCGTGTCGTCCACCGTGAGCAGCGCACAATCGCCCTGCCCGACGTCCAAAAACCGCACAGTAAGCGTGCCTTTTTCGCGCACGGCGGGCGGTTCTCCCCACGTCGCGGGTGGAAACAGCCGCCACAAAACGGCGCACACAACGAGCACGACCGCACCCGCGGCAACAAGCCACCACCCGCGGCGATTTTTGCGTTTCGTCTCGCTCATTCCGTCTCGTTAAGCAATTTCACGGGGTCGTTATCTAAAACCGCCTGCAACAACGCCAAATCGTTGTCGTGGCGGGCGACGGCGGCTTTACTGCTCGCCGTTCCGCCGAGGCGCCGCACCCCGAAATAGAGGTCTTCGGGGAATTCCGCTCCCCAATACTCGGTGCGGCGGTTGTCGCCGTTCCAGTTCCAATAAAAATCGGTTTGGCTGACTCCCGACAGGTCGCGCGCGGGGTCATCAAAGAACAAATCCACCCCGCTGTTTTCTTTGAGGT
Organism: Acutalibacteraceae bacterium; assembly: GCA_045600765.1. Taxonomy (GTDB): domain Bacteria; phylum Bacillota; class Clostridia; order Oscillospirales; family Acutalibacteraceae; genus RGIG426. The sequence goes on from JAZRYM010000066.1 coordinate 2,760, forward strand.
CGCCGAGATAATTTTCGTAACTCGCCTTGTCGAAAATGAAAAACATCACATCGGCAGACACGAGATACGCCATAATTTTTTGGGAATTCATCTCCGCCGCCGGATTTTTGCGCCCGCCAACGTATTGCGCCAGCGGCAAATCCTCCACCTCGACCACGATTTTGCCGTCACCGTTCAGGTCTTGCCCATAGCCTTGCAACATCGCTTCCAGCTCCGCAATCCCCTCGTCCGACACACCGTCGCGCGTCACCAGCGCGATGGGATAATCCGGCTCAACGTGAGTCGCCGCCTGCCACACACCTACGCCGATAATGGCGAGCAAGCACACGCCTGCCACCACCCACCATTTGTAGTAAAACCAAAAATTCTGCCATTTGGATTTCGGGGTTTGCGGCTCTTGCGGGGTTTCCACCCGCTCTAATTCCTCTTTCGGCACACCCGCCAGCGCCATTTCTCTTGCCATAAAAAATCCCTCACTTTTCAAATTTCAGTATACGGGATTTCGCCGCCAAAGTCAAGGGGCGGAACGGCAACAAAAAAAGGAGCCGGCAGGCTCCTTTTTCCTTTTATTTGTTGTTTTTCAACGTCTCCAAATAGTCATTCAGCACCGCGTTTTTGACGTCGGTGATGAACATATGCCCGGGCGAATGGGTAATGACAATGGGCGGTTTGGCGTTTTCCACCGCCGCTTGCGGGGTCACGCCGCACGGCCAAAATACCGGCACTTCTCCCTCATAAATATCCACCGCGTCGCCGTAATCGGGTTTCATCACGTCCGCGATACCGATTGCCGTCGGGTCGCCGATATGCAACGGCGCGCCGTGGACATTGGGCATTTTTTCGGTGATTTCTTTCGCTTTTTGCGCGTTTTCAGGGGTCATCGGGCGCATAGAGCACACCGTCGGCCCGAAAAACGCACCCGCCCGTTTCGTCGGCACGTTCGTTTTATACATCGGCACGTTGCGCCCTTGCGCGATATGGCGCACCTCAATGCCCGCGTTCATCAGCGCTTCCTCAAACGAGAAACTGCACCCAATCAAAAAGCCCACAAAATCGTCCTGCCAGTACGCCGATGCATCGTGCACCGTCTCGCACAGCACTCCGTTGCGGTAGATATAATACGCGGGAATATCGGTGACGATGTTGCCGCCCTCGCCCATCGCGTGGGTGAGCGGCTCGCCCTTGATGATTTCAAGAACAGGGCAGGGAAACGGGTTCAGGCGACAAAATTCCTCAAAATCCGCCGCCCATTGACCGGGCAAAATCACAAGATTTGCCTGCGCGTATCCCGCCGCCATTCCCGCCGTGGGGAAGGTAATCTCCTGCGCACGAATCCGCGCACGCACGTCACGCGGGTGCATCGTTTTGTAAGGGGTAATATCAAAGGTTGCCATGGTATTCGCTCCTTATTTCATTCCAATTTTTCCACGGTAACGGCGTATTCCTCGCCGCCGTTTTTGACGGTATAGCGGGAAAAGCGGCTGTCCGGCACGTCACTGTCAAACCGTTCGCGCAAACGGGCATATTCCTCTTTTTGCGCGACAAACGCATCTTGCGCGGTTTTAATATCCGTTTTCACAAACCGCACCGTGTCACCGGTTTTGCATTGCGCAACAAGCGGCATATCCACATTGATAACGCTGCCGATTTTGGCGTAACCGCCGGTCGTTTGGCGGTCGGACAGCATAATAATCGGCTCGCCGCCGTCCGGCACCTGAATGGCGCCGAACGTGATACCGTCCGTAATGATGTTGCCGTCGGTGACGTGGGTGATTTTCGGACCGGTCAAGCGGTATCCCATCCGGTCAAACTCGCTCGTCACGGTGTATTTTTCAGACAAAAACGTCCGAATTCCCTCGTCGGTAAACCGTTCCTCTTGCGGGCCCATCAGCACCCGCACGGTACAGTCGCCGGTAAACGTCGGCGCGGGAATCACGCGGCGAGAGAGGTTTTTCACCTCGATAAACGGTTTACGGAACGCGATTTCGTCCCCCCGTTGCAGACGACGGCCCTCATACCCGCCGAGGTTCGCTTTAATATAGGTGGAACGACTGCCCATAATGGGCGTAATCGCAAGACCGCCCGCAAAGGCGATATACGCGCGGCAACCGGATTTCGGTGCGCCGAACGACAGTACCGCACCCTTTTTGACTGCAACCGCGCGGTACATCGGGCAGGGCACCCCGTCCAACAGCGGCGATAAATCGCCGCCCGTCACCGCAATGACGGCGGGCGAGGTGAATTCTACCGTCGGGCCCAAAAGCGTCACTTCCAGCACCGCTTCGTTATTTTTGTTACCCACCAAAATGTTGGCATAGACGTACGACTGCACGTCCACCGCGCCCGAAACGCCCATCCCGTACCGCTGATATCCGCGGCGACCGGCATCCTGCACGGTGGTCAACAGCCCGCCGTTTTGAAATAACAGTCCCATTTACGGTTCCTCCTTTACATAGGAGTGGCAATGATACCTGCCTTGCGCGATGCGAGTCTCGATGCGCGCGTATTCCGTCTCGTCAATCGGGATGAATTTCACGTGCATTCCGGCATCCAGCAAAATCGGGGTGTCCCGGTGCGCGTCGTACAGTTTGACGGGCGTGCGCCCAATCAACTGCCATCCGCCGGGTGAGTCAATGGGATAAATGCCGGTCTGTTTGCCGGCGATGCCCACCGACCCCGCGGGAATAAGCACACGCGGCGTTTTCAGGCGTGGAGTGGCAATGCTCTCGTCCATACCGCCCATATAGGAAAAACCGGGCGTAAAACCGAGCATATAAATCAAATATTCCGCGCTCGAATGGATGCGCACCACGTCGTCAACGCTCATCCCGTTGTGGGCGGCGACCGTCTCTAAATCAGGGCCGTACTCCCCGCCGTACACCACCGGAATTTCGATGACCAACGTATTCATTTTTTGCGCTTTATGCGCCACCGCCAAAAGCGCCTGCAACTTTTCGGCAAGCGCTTCATAGCGGATTTTTTCCGGTGCATAATGCACGGTCAACGAACAATAGGTCGGCACCGTCTCGTACACACCGTCAATCTGCTCCTCGGCGAGCAATTCGTCAAACGCGCGGATTTGGGTGTTGATGTCGATACTGATTTCGTTGCCGAACACCACCGCAAGCGAGGTGTCACCGGTAATTTTGATTTGGGGATAGCTCATAGGATTTCGTCCTTAAACAGAATTTTCACAAAGAATACTATTATCCGCCGATAACGTCGGCAATGTTCGTTACGGTCACGCCGCTTTGCGTCAGGGCATCGCGAATGTCTTTGACAAACCCGATGGCGTCGGGGTTGTCCCCGTGCACGCAAATGGAATCCGCTTTGATGGCGATGGTTTTGCCCGTCACCGTCTCCACAACTCCCTCCGTCACCATACGCACCGTGCGCGCAATGGCCACCGCGCGGTCGTGAATCATCGCGCCCGCTTCCCGGCGGGGAACCAGCGTACCGTCCTCCCGATACCCACGGTCAGCGAACACCTCGCTCGCGGCTTTGAGCCCCACCTTTTCGGCGGCGCGGATATGTTCGCTCCCCGCAAGGCCGAGGAAAATGAGTCCCGCGTCCACGTCTTTCACTCCGCGGCAAATCGCCTCGGCAAGAGCGGCATCTTTCGCCGCCATATTGTAAAACGCGCCGTGCGGTTTAACGTGTTGCAACGAAATTCCCTGCGCCTTGGCAAAGGCGGCAAGCGCGCCCACTTGATAGACGGTGTAGGCATACGCCTCGTCGGGAGAAATCGAAAGATTGCGGCGACCGAACCCCTGCAAATCGGGAAATCCCGGGTGCGCGCCCACCGCCGCGCCGCGCTCTTTGGCGAGGGCGAGGGTTTTTTGCATCACAATCGGGTCGCCCGCGTGAAATCCGCACGCGACGTTGGCGGAAGTGATGTGGCAAAGCACTTCCGCATCCATACCGATGGTATAGGTGCCGAAACTCTCTCCGAGGTCGGCGTTTAAGTCAACTTTTGCCATCGTGTTACTCCTTTTCGCAAAAAGTCGCAGGCAAGCCGGCGCAAAAGCACCGGCTTGCCTTTTTTCAATCGAGTTGTGGCGTCGATTACGCGCCGAACAGCGCTTTCGCGCTCGTCACAAAGGCGGTCATATTGCGCGCGGCAATAAACAGGAACACGCCGATAACGAGAACGGCAAGCACGTTGATGACCGCGCCGTTTTTGTACTGACCCATCAGTTTTTTGTCGTTGCAGGTAAGCAAGAGCAAAATCGCGGTAATGGGCAACAAGAACGCGTTGGCGGCTTGCGCAAAGAGGATGATTTCTTGCGGCGAAGCGCCGAGGGTGCACGTCGCGGTAATACCGAAGGCGAGCACAATCATCCAAATGATGCGGAAACGCCATTTTTTCATATCTTCGCCCCAACCGAGGATACCCGACGAGGCAAACGCGGCAGACAGCGGCGCGGTAATCGCGGAGCTGAAACCGGCGGCAAACAAGCCGATACCGAAAACGGTGGTCGCCCACGAACCGAGCAGCGGTTCGAGCGATTTCGCCATATCACCGCCGTTGGCGATGGTGAAATCGGCGCCGAGACGCGCTTTGCAGGCGGCGGCACACACGATAATGGCGAGCGAAATAATTCCGCCGAGACCGATAGCAAGAATGGAGTCAAGGTTGGACGTTTTGATGTCCTGCTCCGGATTGTTCCATTTTTTCGCGGAAGACGAGGCGTGCAGATAAATGTTATACGGCACCACCGTCGTACCCATCAGCGCGGCAATGGTCATCCACGCTTTGCCGCCGTCCTCTTTCGGAGCGGTGGGCACAAACAAGCCTTTGAGCACCGCGAGCCAATCCGGGCCGACCGCAATGGCGCACACGAGGAACAGCACGCCCATAGCAACCACCAAGCCGGTCAGCACTTTTTCGATGTACTTGTAACTGCCGCTGAACAACAAAACAAAGGAAACCACACCAATCACCAGCGCAAACACCAGTTTCAACGTGGTGCCGTCCAGCGCGGGGTTGATGGCTTGCACGCCGAGCACCGAGCCGGAGACGTTGCCCGTCTCATACGCGACGTTGCCGATAAACACGGCGGCAATCACGAGAATGGCGAGGAAAATCCGACTGCCTTTGCCCGTGTATTTTTCGCGCAGGGCTTCGCCGAGACCTTTGCCCGTCACAATGCCGAGACGGGATGCCATACTTTGCATAATGATGACCGAAATGGTCGAAAAGAGAATCGCCCAAAGCAGCGCATAGCCGTAGTTCGCACCCGAAAGGGAACAGGACGTGACCGTGCCGGGCCCGATAAACGCCGCGGCAACCACCGCGCCGGGACCGACCTCTTTCAGTCGTTGCCAAAAGGATTTTTTCATCATAAAACCTCCTATATAGTTAGGGAATATAGAGATTATACCATTTTTTTCCTCATAATACAAGAAAAATTTTCCGACGGCAACCGACGCCGCCGCGCGCCACCTCTCTCCACAAAATTCGACCGCGCATCCTTTCGGAACGCGCGGTCGTTTCATTCTCGTTGTTTGCGTGCTTTCGGAAACGCTTATTTCTCCTGAATGGTGATTTTTTTGTCAAGACCGGTCAACTCAAAAATGCTCATCGCTTCCGTGCCTACGTTGACAAGAGAAAAATCGGCGCCGAGTTCTTTGGCTTTGCGGTGGCACACCACCACTTGCCGGAGTCCGGACGAGGCGATATACTCCACTTTGTCAAAATCAAGCACAATGACAGAGGCTTCGGTAATCGCCTCGATGGCGGCGCCCAGTTGCGGCGAGGAAGCGGTATCCAGCCACCCGTCCAGTTTCAAGGTAATTTCTTTCTCGTTTTTTACAGTTTCAATCGTCATGGTTGATCCTCCTCAATATATTCAATCAACGTCAACACGTTTTTGCCGTCTTCATAGCGGTAATCCGCCCCGTCCACCGACGACACCGCGATAAACCGTCCGAGCCCGCCGATATCCTCGTCGATGTCGTAATCGTCCGGCGGGGTAATGTTTTCAAGCGGGTTAAACGGCTTGCCGCCGTCAACCAACCGCAACGTCAAGCGGTCGGACACGGTCAGCGTGCAGGAAATCCGCTCTCCGGGCGGCGGGTTTTTGCCGAACGCATAGGTGCAGATATTCACGAAGCACTCCTCCGCCGCAAGGCAAAATTCCAATTTCTTTTGGCGGGGAAGCGGCACTTTCAAAATCGCTTCTTTGATTTTTTCAAACTCGCGCACGTCAAATTTGAGCGACAGTTCGGTCGTCGTTTTCGCGGTCAAGGCAAGCATCGTGATGTCGTCGTGCTGTTCCTCGCCCGCGGCAAACGTGGTAATCGCACCCAAAACGCACGCCACCGGATTGTCCGCGTGGGTTGCCTTCGCCTCCCGCAACGTCTGCTCCAACCGCGCAAGCCCGAAGAATTTCTTTTGCGGGTTTACCATCTCGGTCACGCCGTCGGTATACAGGAACAACGTCTCGCCCGTTTGGAGTTTTACGGTGGTTTCGCTGTATTTCTCGTCGGCAAAGAATCCGAGCACCGCGCCGCTCAACGTATCCAGTTTGCGGAGCTTCTTACTCATAATATACGGACGGTCGTGTCCCGCGTTTGCGTAAGTAAAGGTATTCGTCTCAATGTCGTAAATACCCACGAGCGCCGTAGCAAAGAGCAAGGCGGGGTTGTTACGGCACAGCGATTCGTTGGTGCGGTTCAGCACCTCCGCCGGCGACAAGCCGATTTTGGCGAACTGATGAATAAGGGTCAACGTCACCGCCATAAAGAGGGATGCCGCCGCGCCCTTACCGGACACGTCCGCAATCACGACCAGCACATGACGGTCATCGAGCGCGGCATAGTCGTAGAGGTCGCCGCCCACGTTTTGTGCGGGTTTCATCAGCGTGTGCATCTCGTAATATTTCGAGAGCAGATGTTCTTTCGGCAAGAACCCGCGCTGAATTTGCGAGGCGATGGCGAGTTCCGTTTCCTGCCGCTCGCTTTCGCGGGTCAGGTGGTTGATGTTGTCCACATAATGGTCGATGTTCTCGGTCATACGGTTGAACGCCGCCGCAATGCGGTTAAACTCATCGTCGCCGATATTTTCAGGCAAGGTCACGTCCCGACGGCTATCGTCGGTAATAAATTCGTCCATCGCGGCGGCAATCGTCCGCGCCGGACGGGACACGCGGCGGCGCACAATCCCGTAAATGCCGAATCCCACCGCCGTAAGCACCAACAGAACGATGGCGGCGATAAGACCGAACACGTGGAACACTTGCCGATACACGTCGCTGTAATCCATATCCACGCCCGCCAAGAACTTGTTGCCGTAGCAGTCGTAGCCGCGCACTATCGTGGTCAATTCGTGCCCGTATTCGTTATTCGTCTCAATAAAGGCGTACACCGGGACGGTGGCATCGCTCTCGTCGAGCCAAACGGACATTTCCTCTTCGGAAATTTTGCCCTTGACCACCCGTCCGGTCATCTCGTCGCCGAATTTGGTCTTGCCGAATTTTTCCTCGTCACACGATGCGCCGATATAGTGGATTTCATCCTCCTGCATAGCCAGCACATAAATGTAGGTGTAATCGACACTGTACCATTTGCACACGTAGTCGCCGTAAAAGCGCACCATGTCGCCCTGACTCTCATCTACGGCAACCTCTCTTTGGGCGGTGTCGTAGGCGACGAGGTCGGCGTAAATAAAGGCGATGGCACGGGAGAAACGGCGCGTTTCTTTTACCACCGAGTTTTTGGCGACGAAAAATGCCACCGTAAAGAGTACCGCCATCGCGAGCAAAAGGGCGATGAGCGTTTGTCCCGTCACGCGGCGCGCCACCGAACGATTTTTCTTCATCTTTTCACCTCATTGTATAAAATCGTAGAACACTCTTCCATTGAAACCACTTGAAGCGGCGGCAATTCCCCGCCCAAACGGAGACTCGCCGCGCAGGCATAGCCTGGAAGGTCGCGGTATTCCCGACATAGGGCGACGGGATTTCCCGCAATGGCGTGCCGCTCACCCGGCACAACCGAAAACTCCGGAGGACAAAACGACACTTCGCACGCGGTAGATTTGGCATAACTCTCTTTCAGTGTCCACAAGCGGAAGAAGCGGTCGATGCGTTCCGCCTCATCGGCGGCGGCATCCAAAAACGCCCGCTCCGAAGCGGTAAACAGGCGAAACTTCCCGCCACGGGCTTCAAAAGACAAAATCCGCGTGGCGTGGGCGGGGTCGATTTTTTCCACGTCGCATCCAATCCCTTGCCCTGCCCCGCTCTCTGTCACGGCACACATCACCCATTCGCCCGCGTGGGAGAGGTTAAACTCCACCTCCGTGTTGGGCAAAAAAGGCTTGCCGAAATTGTGGGTGAGATACCCGTCCGAAAACGGTATCTCCGCGCGGGCAAACGCCACGCGCAAGAGCAACTCTGCCACCAAACTACGCGCCACATCTTCCCGCCTGCGGTAATGCGCCGCCTTTTCCTGTCGGGTGGGGGTGGCGATGGCGCGCGCACGTTCCAGCAACGACGCCTGTTCGAAAAACGGCGTGATGTTGGTCACATAGACGGCGGTAGGAACACTCATTCGTCTGCCTCCGCCGCGCCCATAATCTCGTCGATGTTGAAATAATCGAGCGACATAATGCTCTCAATCGCGCGGTCTAAGTAGGCATCGTCCACAAGCGGCCACGAGAATCCGATACGGTAGAGGATGTTGGTGGTAAAGAGGTTGTCTACGTCAACGGCGTGCCCGTCTTTGATGTCGTAGGCGGCGAGTCCGCCCAACTTGGAATTGAAGCGGTCATCGCCCAGTTTTTCGCGGAATTCCTCGTAGTATTGCTCATCCATTTCGGGATAAATTTTGATGCCGTTGCGGTTGCAGGCGTCGATAATCTTCATCTCGTCGAAGCTGTAACGGTTATTGGCGTTAAACGCGGTAAATTTGTCGTTCGTCCCCGCAAGGAGCACCACCGCGCGCGCGGTGCAGTCGATAGGCGAAAAACTCATCGGGTCGGTCATGTGGCTGATGGGGTATTTGCCCATCACCGCAAACCCGCGGATACCGCTCAGGAACATATTGGTCTCCATATTCGCCTGGAACTCACCGTCCGAATGGCGACCCATAAGGTTGCCCACGCGGACGATTTTGCCGCGCAAGCCGCCCTCAATCGCGTCCATCATTTTCAGCTCGGCGGCGCGTTTCGAGAGGATGTACTTGTTGTCCATATCGTCGAGAATAAACGTCTGGTTTTCGTACATCTTGATTTGTTTTTCATAACTCTCTTTGGTGTGCACACCCGGCACCGACACGGTGGACACCTGCACAAGGCGCAAGTCGCGCTCTTTGCAAATAGCGATGAGGTTTTCCACCCCGCGCACGTTAATCCGCTCCAAAATATCGTCGTCCGTAAAGTGCTTGACACACGCGGCACAGTTGATGACCGTATCGAGCGGCAGGTCGGCGAGTTTGTCGCCGAGGGTTTTGTCGGTGATGTCCGCTTCCAGCACGGTTATGCGGTCGCGGAACGCCTCGTCAAATCCGTTCGAGAAGTAGTAGACAAGCATCATCCGCAGGCGTTTTTCCGCACTTTCGTGTTTGCCGCGGCGCACGAGGCAATAGATGTGCCCCTCCTCGATTTCGAGCAACTCTTTCAGCACGTGCACGCCGAGGAAACCGGTCGCGCCGGTGAGAAGCACGTTGCCGAGGCTTTCGCGCTTCACCTCCTCGGCGTATTTCACAATGTTGTATTTGAGCGCCGGACGGTAGACGGCTTCGTCCTGTACCGTGGTATCCACCACGGTGATTTGCGCCGCTTTGTCGCGCTGTTCGATAAAGTCCGCCAGTTCTTCCGGTGTCGGATGGTCGAAGATATCGCCGTACATCACCTCAATGCCATCACTCATCAGCACCATCGTCACCTTCGACGCGGAAAGCGACGTGCCGCCGAGTTCAAAGAAGTTGTCGTCCGCGAACACTTCGTCCTCGCCCAAGATGTCACCGAAAATCTCGCACAACCGTTGTTCCAGCGATTTTTTCGCGGCGCGGCGACCGGATTTTTTCTCTTTGGTTTTGGTGGTTTCGGGGAAACCCTTTTTGTCCACTTTCCCGTTCGGAGTCAGCGGCATTTCATCAAGCTGCATCATCACCGCCGGCACCATATAGTAGGTCAGCCGCTCTTTGAGATGCGCCGTCAGCGCATCCAAATTCACCGGTTCGTTTGCGGTGAAGAAGCCGGCAAGATAGTCCTCGGTACCGTTGTTGCGCATCAGCACTTTTGCCTGTTTCACCGACGGATAGGTAATCATCACGTTTTCAATCTCGTCCAATTCCACGCGGAAGCCGCGGAGTTTGACCTGGTTATCCATACGCCCGCCGAAATCAATTTCCGCATTGCCGTTTACCCGCACCTGGTCGCCGCTGTGATAGGCGGGAAGCCCTTGCAGCGTGGTAAACGAGGCGGCGGTTTTTTCGGGCAGTTTCACATAGCCGCGACCGACGTAGATACCGCAAACCATCAGTTCGCCGATACCGTAAGGCGGCAGGATGTTGCCCGCTTTGTCCACCACGTAAAACTTGGCGTTTTTCGTCGGTTTGCCGATAGTCACGCCGAAACCGCTGTGCAATTCTTTGGTGGCACAGCAAACGGTCGTTTCGGTCGGGCCGTAGCCGTTGACGATTTGCAAATCCGGCGCAATGGCTTTCAGCGCATCGTACAGCGTGCCGGGGAACGCTTCCGCGCCCAGCGTAATCGTTTTCAAATTTTTAATCGCCGGTTCAAACTCGGAAATACCGACAATGTTGTTCATAAACGACGGCGTACAACACATCACTTCCACGTTGTATTCCGCCATCAAATCCCGCAGCGCCAGCGGGTTATGCTGTTCGTTCTCGGTGGCAACCACCACGCCCCATCCCGCATACAGCGGCAGGAGCATATCGTGCATCGACATATCGAACGAAATAGACGTAAGCGCCAACGCGCGGTGTCCCACCCATTCTTTGTGCTGCAAAGCACCGATGGTGTATTGTTGCGCCTGCACGTAGTTTTGCAGGTTGCGCTGTTCAATCATCACGCCTTTTGGCGTGCCGGTCGAGCCGGACGTGTAAATGCAATAGGCAAGCGCCGTCGGGTCAACGGGCAAATTCGGGTTGTCGGTATTTTCCGTTTTCAGCAGTTCTTCCACCGTCAGCACCTTGTACGGCTTGTCGGCGGAGAACAGTTCCGGTTTTTGCGCTTTGATTGCCTCGGTGGTCACCACGTATGGGCTGTCCGCGTTTTGCAGGCAGTAGTCAATACGCTCGTCCGGATAACTCGGAAGCATCGGCAGATACGCGACGCCCGCTTTCATAAAGCCGATTTCGCAGACAAGCACTTCGCAGGAACGGTCGAGCACCAAACCGACGACCATATCCTTTTTCGCGCCGCGGGCAAGCAACCCGTGCGCCACACGGTTGGCTTGTTCGTTCATTTCGCGGAAGGTGAGCGAGCGACCCTCAGCGACAACCGCCAAGGTGTCCGGCGTTTTCTCCGCCCAGTACTCCATCTTCTGGTGGAAATAGATATCCTCAATGGGCATATCGTTGTCGTTCATTTCGGCATACAACGCCCACGCCTCGTCGTTCATCAGCGAAAGCGCGGACAGTTTTCCGCCGCCGACAAATGCCGACAGCGCCGCCGACAGCGCATCGGTAAGCGCTTTTGCAAAGTTTTCATTATAGGTGTCGCGGCGGTATTCGATTTCAAAGGTAAATCCGTCAGCGGTCAAATTGACGTTGAGCGAAAGCGGCGACTTTGCCTCGCCGAGCGTGATGAGGGCAATGTCCGCCGGCTCGCCGCAAAGCGAATCAAAGCGGAATTGGTCGCCTTGGAATGCGAAAAGAATATCGGATTTCACGCCGTAGACGTGGGACAGTTCCGCAAACGAGCAAGCATCGTTCGCCATACTGTCTTTGAGTTTCGTCTGCATCGCTTTGACAAACGCGAGCGCATCGGTCTCGCCGTCCAAATCGGCGGCAATCGGCAGCGAGCGCGCAAGGAACATCACCGCGTTCGCCAATCGGCTATCCGCGCGACCATTGTAAATGGTCGCAAAAGACACGCTCTCTTTGCCGGTAAATTTGGAGAGCACCAGCGCAAACGCCGCGTTAAAGAGGGCGTTCATCGTGACGTTGTTTTTGTCGCAATACGCCTTGATTGCCGCCACGTCCACGTCAGACAACGCGGTGAACGAGCCCGAACCGACGCCGTTTTCTTCCGGCTCTTTTTTCGGTAAACAGTCGGTCTCCGCGCCCGCCAAAGCGGTTTTCCAGTATTCCTGCGCCGCGGTATACGTCTCGCTTTGGCGCACGGCTTGTTCTTCCAGCGCCGCCTCAAAACCGGTAAACGTCTCCGCCGCCGGCGTTTCGCCCGCATAGGCGCGGGAAATCGCATCAAGCAACACCGCCTCGGACGTACCGTCGCACAAAATGTGGTGGAAATCCATAAAGAGGTAGTTGCCGTCCTTCGTCTTGTAAATCGCCACACGCACCAGTTCCCCGTCGAGGAGCGCAAACGGTTTCACCAGCACCGTTTTGTCGGGAAGCACCGCACATTCGCGCAGTTCCACCGCCACGTCCGCGTCATCACGACGGCGGGCGCGCACGTCGCCTTTTTGGTCGATAAACAAGGTGGTTTTCAGATACGGGTGCGCGTCAAACGCCGCTTTGACGGCGGCGGCAAGGCGCGACAACTCCACCTTGTCGGACAGTTTGACAAGAACCGGGATGTTATACATCGTCGAATCGGGTTGCGCCATACATTCGACAAAAATCCCGTTTTGGTTTTCGGTGATGGGATAATCGTCCTGCCGTTCGTAGGTGGTGTTCCCGGCGGAAGCGCTCAAAAACGCCTCCAACTTTTCGACGGTATCGTTCGTCTTGATGTCGGACAGTTTCACCGGCGTGTCAAACCCGTTTGCGAGCGCGACGTTCAGCCGCACCGCGCCGATAGAGGTAAGACCCGCGGTGTCAAAATCGGTGGTTACGCCGAAATCGGTGTGCCCCACCACCTCGGCGACAATGTCAAAAATTTTCTGTTCGCGGTCGTTGCGCGGCGCCACAATTTCGCCGCGGTCACGCACCGGCACGGGAAGCGCCCGCTTGTTCACCTTTTGGTTTTGGTTGAGCGGGATTTTGTCAATCTGCATCATCACCGCCGGCACCATATAGGGCGGTTTTTCCGCGCGGATAAAGTCGGCGAGCGCGGTTTTGTCTATTTCGGAATTCGACACGAGATACGCCGCGACAAATTTGCCGCCGGCGGGGTCGTCAAACGCCGCCACCGTCGCATCCTCCACACCGGGGAAGCGGCGGATAATTTCTTCAATTTCGGTCAACTCCACGCGGAATCCGCGCACTTTCACCTGCCCGTCGCGGCGCCCGACAAACTGCAAGTTGCCGTCGTGCCGCAGGCGCACGATGTCGCCCGTGCGGTACACGCGCTCATAGCCGGGCGCGGTATCAAACGGGTTGTCGCCGTAGGCTTCGGCGGTTTTTTCAGGCCGGTTTAAGTAGCCGCGCGTAACGTGCGGGCCCGCAATCCACAGTTCGCCCACCGCGCCGACGGGAAGCCGGCGGCTCTGCGCGTCAACAACGTAGATTTTCAAGTTGTCCACCGCGTTGCCGATGGGCACGTCCTTGTAGTTGACCCCCGGCACCATCCGAAACCCGCTGGTCACAACCGAACCCTCGGTCGGGCCGTAAAGATTATACAGCGCAAAGTCGGCAGGCGCGGGGAACGGGGTCAATTTTTCTCCCGCCACCGACAGATGTTTTAAGGTGGTTTGCCCGCCCATCATGGCGAACTGCCGCCCGACCTGCGTGGTCATCACGGTATGGGTAATGCCGTTTTGGTTGTAATAGTCGAGGAGGGTCGGGAAATCGAGCCGCATCTCCTCCGCGATAATGTGCAAACACGCGCCCGACGTAATGGCGGGATAGGTGTCGTACACGTTGGCGTCAAAACCGTAACTCGCATAGGCCGTAACGCGCGACGTCTCGTTTATATCGTAATATTTTTTGACCCACTCGGTCGTCACGAGAGTGTTGGAGTGGTTAAACTGCACCCCTTTCGGCACCCCGGTCGAACCGGAGGTATACAGCATCACAAACAAATCGTCCGGCGCGGGCGTAGGAAGCGCCGCCGCGCCGTCGAGCGCGGGAATATCGTCTACACAAATGCGCGCGCCCGTAAACTCGCTTGTAATCACGTCGGCGTATTCCGGCGCATACAAGAGCATTTGCGCGCCCGAATCCTGCACCATCAGGTTGAGCCGTTCGGGCGGATAGGTCGGGTCAAGCGGCAAATACGCGCCGCCCGCTTTCAACACCGACAGCGAGCAGAGCAGCATATATTCGCACCGCCCAATCAGCACGCCGACCACGGTTTCTTTGCCGATGCCGTGTTCCGCAAGGTAGCGGGCAAAGCGGTCGGTAAACTCATCCACCTCGCGGTAGGTGAATTTCTTGTCGAGGTAGGCAAGACAGAGATTGTCCGGCGTTTTTTGCGCCTGCTCGCGGAATTCCGCCACCACGGTGGTGTTCGCGTTGTACGCCGCCTCGGTGCGGTTAAACTCGTCCATTTTCGCGCGCGCGGCATCACTCACAAGGTCAATGTCGCCGAGGGTGTCTTTTTTCATCATCTCGGAAACGACTGTGCAAAACGCCGCGGAAAACGCCTGCAAATAGCCCTCGGTAAACAACGCGCTTTTCGCGTGCAGTTCCGTTTTGTAACCGGTATCGGTCTTCATCACCATCACGTCGAGGTCGGTAATGGCGTCGTTCGCCGCGATGTAGTCCACGCTCATCCGTTTGCCGTCAAACGGCACACCGCTGAACAAATCCGACTGGAACACAAAGGAAACTTCGTTCGTCACGCCGAACGCGGTCGCCAAATCGCCGAACGACACGGCGGTGCGCTTTTTCGTCTGATACAGGCGGTCGTACACCGTTTTCAGGTACGCGCGTGTTTCTTGCTTTTCGTCCAACGTGAAACGAAGCGGCAAGGTGCGCACAAACATACCCACCGAACCGCGCAGCCGCTTATCAAGCCGCCCGTTGTGGGTGTTGCAAAAACAACTGTCTTTCACGCCGTTCATCTTCGCGAGAGTATAGGAAAACGCGGCGGTAAACAGCGCGTTTTCCGACACGCCGACGGCGTTTACGAACGCTTCCACATCAGCGGTCGTCAACCCGTCAAACGGCTCGGTAAACATGGCAAGCGGACCGCCCGTCGGCTCCGCTATCACGTCGGTCGTCACGCCGGAATCCCATTCCTCGCCGCCGAGTTGCTCCTCAAAAAACGCCATATCCGCGGCGCGTTCTTCGGCGGAAATCGCGTGTTCCGCGGCAGAAACGTCAAACTGCGTCATCTCCTCCGCGACGAGCGGTTGCCCCGCGTACACGGCGGCAATCTCGCGGGAAAGCACGCCGGACGACGTGCCGTCAAACACCAAGTGGTGTACCTCCATCGCCAGCGACAATTCCTCGCCCTCGCGCCAAATTTCCGCATGAAACAACGGCCCGTTTTCAAGGTCAAACGGGC
>JAZRYM010000067.1:0-3092 GCA_045600765.1 Acutalibacteraceae bacterium
TCAAAAGTGTTCGCCTGCGCGCCCACTTCCACCAAAAAACCGGGGTAAAGGCTTTGGTTATACTCGCACGCGCAAAAAGAAATCGGGCGCATAATACCGGGTACGGCGTTTTGTAATTCTTTTTGCAGAGCCAGCGCCGTTGCGACGGTTTCGTCACGGTTTTTGTTTTCGTTGTCGGCGGTGTTTTCCGCGCCGATGACGAACATCATTTGCGCATAACTCTCGCCGCCGACCGTCACGGTCGGTTTTACCGCCACGGTGGCGCTTCGTTGCACCGCGTCGCGGTGCAAATCAATGACAAGTTGAATGGACGGATATTTTTTGCGCACGGCGGCGGCGGTAGCCGCCGAGCGGGAATAGGCGCCGGTGTATTCCGGGTTATCGTGCACCGTCGTGTCGTGGATGACGGCAATCCCGCGGGCGCGAAGCGCGTTGGCAAGTGCCTCGCCCGCAACGGCGACGTTTTTCTCCGCCGTGGTGCTTCGCCCGAAATCGTCCGGGTTGTAATAGCCCGCGTAGTAGGTCATATACGTCTCGGTGGTGTGGGTATGTAAAATGAGCACTTGCGGTTTGTCGTTTCGTTGCAGTTTGGTTGCGGGCGTTTTTTTGAGAAACGCGGCAAAATCGACCGCCAACCCGTCCCGATTTTTATAGTACAGGTTGTCCGCGAGTTTTACCCCGCCGCCGAGCCGCTCTTCCACCACGGTGCCGCCGCCTTTGCTTTTTTTCGGTACGGTACCCGCCACCGCCGCCACGGGCGGGGACTGTTCCGCCACCACTCCGCCCGTCGGCAACGCGGCGGTATTCACCGTTGCCGTCGGCGCGGACGGCGACACAGCGGAAAAGGTCTCCGAAAAGGAGCTCCACGCTTCCGCCGGCAACAACACCGAAAGAAGCGGGAGAGTGGCTGCCGCCGCCAACGTAAAGAGTCGCCACAAACCCTTCAAAAAGTTCTGCATTGTCGCCGCCTCGCTTTCCGCTTTCTATATTCATTTATATATACGCGGCGGAGCGGCGATTATGCCAAACTCATCAGTTCGAGCGGGTCATAGGCGGGGTGGAGCGCCTTGTGGATGCTCATGGCGATGAGGCGGGCACAGCGGTGCACGAGCAGGTCGATTTCGCGCGGGGTCACCATCATATAGCGAAGCGTTTCCGCCGTTTCCCGTGAGAAAAGCCCTGCCGCATCCACCACCGTCGGCACGCCGATGGCAATGACCGGTACGCCGAGCGTGTGGCAATCAAGTGCGGCGCGGTGGTTACCCACGCCCGCGCCGGGCGCAATGCCGCCGTCGCTCATTTGTACCGTTGTGCCGAGTCGGTCGGGAGACGCGGCGGCGAGCGCATCTACCGCAATCACGGCGGCGGGCGACACCGTGCGGCATACGCCGCGGATGAGTTCCGCCGTCTCCACGCCCGTTTCGCCCACCACGCCGGGATGCACCACCGCCGTCGGGCGCAGGTCGGAAAGTCCGCTTGCGCGGGCAAATTCTCCCTCGATATGCCGTGTCGCAAGCACCAGTTTCGCGGTGGCCGGCCCCACCGCGTCCGGCGTGATGGACTCGTTGCCGAGCCCTACCACGAGCACGCTTCCGCGCGGCGGAAGCAGGCGTTTCAGTTCCTCGCCGAGCAACGTCGCGTGTTCGCACAGTTCCTCGTCGCTGTCGGACAGCGGCGGCAAATCCATCGTGACATACTGCCCTTTCGGTTTTCCCACCGCCTGCGCGCCCTCGTCGGTGCGGATATTCGTGTAGGTCAACGTCACTTTTCCGTTTTTGTGGGTGTGCACCGCCACGTCTTTTGCCGAAAGGTCGGTCTCCAAAACGGCTTCGGTCGCCAAATCTGTGCGCAAAAACATACAAAACGCTCCTTTTTCCCCTGCTTTTTCGTAGTATTTGCAAAAAATTCAAAAGATATGAAAAAAGTTCTTGCATTTTGGAAAATCATGTGGTAGTATGTATGGTGCGTGATTTAGAAAGAGTGTCTCGGCGGTTCTCCGCCGTCACAAATACAGAGGAGGTGGGATTATGCCCAACATTAAATCCGCCAAAAAACGTGTGCGCGTTATCGAAGCGAAAACCGAGCGCAACAAAGCGGCTCGCTCCGCGCTGAAAACCGACATCAAAAAGGCCAACGCCGCGATTGAGTCCGGCGACAACAAAGAGGCCGCGGTGAAAAACGCCATCAAAAAGATTGACCAGGCGGCGGCAAAGGGTCTCCTGCACAAGAACACCGCTGCACGGAAAAAGTCCGCCCTCGCGAAAAAAGCCAACGGCTGATTAGCTTAACAGGACAAACGAAAACAGTTGAGGATTGCCTCAACTGTTTTTTGTTTTTTACAGGAATTGACGGAGTTTGCACACATCGCAAAGTTTTCATAATCCCCTGCAGACACAAAAAATCGGGAGCACCGTTTGGTGCTCCCGAAAGAGAGGTTAACTTTCAATGTACCATTTGCCGTCGTATTTGATGACGGCGTATTCTGCATCTTTAGTTTCTTCAACATCATTTTCACCTTCGATTGTGTAATCAACTGTCACGATCTTGGCATCGGTGAATTTCACATTATAATCATCTTCGTAATCTTTTTGAAGCTTTTCAAAAACATCGTCTTTTTCCATATCTCTGACATCTTTGATTTTGATATCTTTAACTTTCCAGTCGTCGCCGAATTCGTCTTCGATATCTTCAAAACATTCTTCCCAGTTGCCGATAAGAGCCTCTTTATCTTTGTTCCGTTCCTCCTCAAAAACCTTCAACATCGGCTTCGGATACCTTATGTCAACCATTTTTTCGGCATCGCGGTCGTTTATGGCTTTGAGATTGGCTTTCACAACGCTTTTCGGAGAATTTTTGCAAGCGTAGAGAACGGTCGCCATCGCCGCAAGCAGGCAGAGCGCAAGCAACACAGCAAGCAATTTTTTAACATTTTTCATAAGTATAACCCCCTAAAAAAACAGTACGGAGAAACTATACCATTTTAGAAAAAGGGTGTCAACGACTTTATGAGATATTTTGAAATAATTTCGTGGGGTGCCGTGATTGCCGCCGATTTTTCATTTTTCATTCTTCAATCTCCATTCTCCATTGAA